>JBFEPE010000011.1:0-25033 GCA_041550235.1 Minisyncoccia bacterium | reverse complement strand
ATTAATATTTTAAATTTATTTTTATTCATTGTTCTAATATTGCAAAATTATAATAAATATAATAATATATAATCAAGTAGCAATCCAACCCTTCTTCTTCCACTTAGAAGATGTTATCGCTCTCTCGGGGGCGATTTTTTTATTATTGACAAATTATAATAATATTATAACATAAGGTCAGGAGGAAAAAAATGAAAAATATCAAATCATTATCTGTTTTGTTTTTGGCTTTTATGCTCATCTTTGTGAGCATATCAAATAGGATTGCTGGAGAAACTACTCCACAAAAAGAAATCATTATTGAATATACCACATTTAATAATCAACCAGTCCAAATTGTCTGTGATAAACTATCAAGAATTATCATTAGAGTTCGCTTGCCCAATGATGAGACCATGGGTTTGGATGGAGAATATTTAGAATTTCTTAAAAAAGAGGTGTTGAAAATTGCTCAACCGGGAAAGAAAACTCCCTTGAATAATGGCTACACATTCATCTACACTGGAGGTTGTCCCATTTGGGGACCTCATACACTTTTTGCTGGAAAAGATGGTCATTTTAGTGGTCTAATGTTCGCGGAAAATGCCACTATTTCCGAAGACGGAAAGCAAATAATAGCAAGTGGGACAGAAAAACCTCCGACATATAATGGCTATGAGTTATGGGAATGGGAGAAAAAATAAATTAACCAACTTATCACTTGCCACTCGGAATCTATCAAGAAAGATGGATGAGGGTGGTGAGTTTTTTATTGCCCAATTATCATCAATCCCTCCACTTATTTAAATGCTGGTAAGCGGCGGTTGTGAGGATTCTCCCCTTATTTGTCCTCTCTAAAAACCCAATTCTCATCAAATATGGCTCATAAACCTCCTCTATTGTCCCCCTTTCCTCATTTGTAGCAGCTGCCATTGCCCCAATTCCAACAGGGCCACCAGAAAAATTATCCCTAATAATCCCCATCAAATTTCTATCAGCCGCCTCCAATCCCATATCATCAATCTCAAGCATTACCAATGTCTTTCTCGCAATATCCGCCGTTATTTTCTCTTCGCCATCAACTTCAGCCAAATCACGACTTCTTTTCAATAATCTATTAGCCGTCCTCGGAGTTGCTCGACTTGCTTGGGCTAAAATATTTACTGCCTCTTTTTCAATTAAAACATTCAGCGACTCTGCATTTCTTAATATTATTTTTTCAATGTCCTCATTTTCATAAAAATCCAACTTAAAAGTTGCTCCAAATCTTGATCTCAAGGGAGATGAGAGAAGCCCTGCCCGAGTAGTTGCCGCCATCAAAGTGAATCCCGGTAAATCAAATTGAACCGTTCTTGCTGATGGACCCTTACCTAATACTAAATTCAAAACTCTTGACTCCATAGCCGAATAAAGTATTTCCTCTATCATCTTATTCAATCGATGTATTTCATCTATAAATAAAAAATCACCTTCTTCTAAATTTGCCAAAACTGATGCCAAATCTCCTGCTTTTTCAATTGCTGGACCTGATGTTATTTTTAAATTAGAGCCACTTTCTTGAGCGGCCAATGAGGCCATCGTTGTTTTTCCTAATCCAGCGGAGCCATAAAAAAGAAGATGATCTGGCGATTCCCCTCTTTTTTTAGCGGCCTCTAATATTATTTTTAGATTTCTTTTTATTTTTTCCTGCCCTATAAAGTCGGACCATTTTTTTGGCCTCAATAATGAGTCTGAAAAAAATTTATTATTTTCACTTGGCATATTTAAAGATTATAATTATCCACCACTCTTCCCCGCCTGAGGTGGCACATCCGCCTATGGCGGGCGGGCGAGTCTGCCTAATTCCTTATTTATCATTTTTGCGGAGGCAAATTTTTATATAATTTAATTATCCACTGCCATTCCACAAATTCGGTTGATAATTGTTTCTTATAAAATTATAATATAGATATAGATATAGATTAGAGGGATAGTTTTTTCTTATTATAAGGTTATAATATATAATAAAGATAAGAGGATTTCTTATTATATATAATTATAGTATATTTATATTGAATTAGGAAATAATTCACCAAAACTAAAAAAAATATATAAAAAAATAGAGTAAAATTAACCCCATATCCCTGCTTTTCGCGAGGGATAAAATTTCTTATTTGCTATTGACAAATAATTTTATATATGCTATAATGTGGCTGTTTATAGATAAGGGTTTCTGAATCTGGAGGCAATTGGCTTTTAATCACTATTTGCCTTCTTTAGGAAATTTTTTTAAGGGTAATTTGGCTCCGGCTGGGCTATTCCTCGAAAATATTTCTGTACCCGATTTATAGTCGGGAGAATTGCCTCCGGTTTCAGAAATCTTTTCTCCTGCCTGCCTTCAGGTGGGAGATTTTTTATTTAATATATTTGTCCTTTAAGAACTTCCCGACCCAGCAACTTATTTGTCGTCTTATTTCATTATAATATTAATCTCTATTTTATATCTTTTATAAAATTTGTAAATCCCATTGTATTCATCCAATAGTTATTTTTATTATTTTTCAAATTTTTTTCTATTTCCTTTCTTTGTCGCAATAATTTATCGCCCCCACCTTTATCCCCCAACAAAACATTGGAATAAGAACCATCCAAAAAAGATATATAGTGTATATTCTCATCTTTTTCTTTAAGCCCTATAATTTCTATCAATTCTGATATCTGTTTATCTTGTTCTCCGCCGGAAGAATTAAGATGTTTTGCCTCACACAAAAAAATATTTTTATCTTTTTTTATTATAATATCTAATTTTTTGTTTTGCTTTTTGGTTGCCAAATTTATATTTAGATTACCCCTAACATCATTCATGCTTGTATTTTTTGAAAATTCAATAAAGCATTTATTTTTACTTAAAAAATCATCCCACTTACTCACTTTTTTAAATCCATATTTTGATAAAACATTAATTAACTTTTTCTCGCCACATTTACCCTTTTTTCTACTAGAATTATTATCTAAAATTGCCTGAATCCATTCTTCGGGTACTGATTCTTTTAAAACCCTATTTTCAAAATAGAAATCAACTATTTTTTCTAATAATACTATATTATCTCTTGCTTCATCCGAAAAACTATCACAAGCATTTACAAAGCAAGAAAATTCTGAGCAATTAGAAAAATCACTCAATAGAGATGCTAAATTAGAAAAATATTTTTTAATAATACTCTTTTTTTCATTTTTTTGCTTTAGGGTTTTTATGGTTATTAGTAAATCTTTTATCTCCTTTGTTCTATTTATGTATTTTTCTAAATCAGGATGCTTGCTTTTAAAAATATAAAATTCATCTAAAAATTTTTCAGGATTTTTCTTAGAAATATTAAAATAATATAAGTTATTATTAATTTTTTTCATGATATAAATGATTCAAAAATTTATAAGCAAAGTGAAATGAAATTCTTTTTCTATTATTATCTCTAAAATTTGTCAAAAACAAAGAGGAATATTTTCTTCTATATTCATCCAACTTATCATTGAACATTTTCATTAAACTTAATTGCTCCTCTATAGAAATTTCCTCTCCAAATATCAAATGAGCCATATTTCTTGAACTACTCTTACCCAATAAAGCATCTACTTTATATTTTCTTATGTCCTCTAATTGAATTTTTTTTCCATTCTTGCTATCTATTGCTCTTAAAAAAAGAATGTTCTTCTTAATCATATCCCTCAATTCTCTCTCTACATAAAAAGTTCTTTTGTCTTTTATATTTTGAATTGCCATTTCAACTCTATGATTCCCACCAAAAGAAATAATATCTTCTGTGAGGCGGAATATCTTCAAAAAGTTTTTATTATTTTTTACACTCTTAACAAAATCGCCTCCCAATTGCCAACCAGAAGACTCCTTTAAAATAAAAGATAAATTTCTTTTTTCAGGAAAAATTGTTGCATCAACTTTATTTATTTTATTTTTGTTATTTCTTTTTTTGAAGCAAAAAGATATGACATTGTAAGTTGTGTCCTGAAAAACAGAATTGTGAAAAATATTTAACTTTATTATTTCAAACTTATTAAAAAATAAGTTTCTTATTTTTTTAGAATTTTCTGCACAAAGAAAATTTAATGGAACAATCAATATGCCCTCCTCGCAATTCAAAATAGAATTGATAGAAATTTGATACAAATCTTCAAAATTATTTTTATCATTCATAAAGAACAACTTCTTTGTTTTTAAATCTGCCTTATTTTTATGGAGATATGGGGGATTAGTTAATACGAATTTATATTTATTGGGGTGGTTAATTGAATCATTAAACAAAACATCCTTTCCGTCAATATATTTTTTGTCATAATCAAAGCCATTTATTTTTTGACAGCCATTTTTATTAGCCCACAAAAACAAATCCTTTTTCCCAGCGAAAGGATCGCAAACCTCCTTATTCTTTATGAATTTTTCTAATCCCTGAAAAATAAAATCAGAGTTTGTTGTGAAAAATTGACCCAATTGTTTCTTCATAATTATTTATAATACTAATTACTCAAATCAATAAATATATTATTAATTATAAAATTTAAAAAGCACTAATCAACATCTACATTATCTTTAATGAGGGCAATTATCTCATCAATCCTGAGATTAGTGGGTGGCTTTTGATATCTCTCATTGCCATTTAAAATTGCATGCTCTGCAAAACTATACCAACTATCTGGCTCTTTTTCTAATAAAATTTTGAAAAATTTACTAGCATCTACTTGGATTCTCTTATCATTCTTATTCATAAATATTGCTAAATTTCCCTGCGATCTTTTTACAATTAAAACTGCCCAATCTATTTTTTGAGATTTTGTCAGAATATTTGTTGCATCTATCACAAAGGGGCTATCTGTCTCTGCAATAATTATTTTCAAAACTCTATTATACCCATCTTTTTTCCAAGAAACTTCTTTAAATTCTTTATTCAGAAACGATTTTTTTATGTCCGCCACTCCTTTTGCCTTCAAAAAAGCGGCATCCAAAGAATCAAAAACGAAATATAATATTCTTTCCATAATCCCCTTTTCTATTGAGAAATCGCCCATTGCTAATTGATTCATTGTGATAATTATATCACTCAAATTTAAAAATCTATAAGCACCTGTGCTATCGGCTTCGGCTGCCCCCTTCAATATTCTTTGTAGATAAGGGTGTTGTCTCACCTCCAACTTGTCGGCTACTAATTCTGCGGCACAGATTTTTTTTCCATTGCTTTTTAAGCAATGTTCATCAAAAATGCCACCCCCCATTCCTATTTTAAATTCGGAGCCATATTCTTTCAAAAATTTATCATCTCCAAATTTCCAAATAATCCAAAAAGAAAGCCACTCATCAAAATGTGGCAAGCGATGAGTTGTCAATTTAAATTCCTCGCCCTCTTGAGATGTTAGTTTTATAATAAATTCCGGCTCAAGAGATATTATCTCAAATTTTATATTTGTCGGATATTCCATATTTCCTCGCCCGCCGAAGTCTTGACGAAGGCGGGTCCTGTCATTCCCGCGAAGGCGGGAATCTAATTCCCCTCTAATAGAGGGGTGGCTCGCCACGAAAGAAATTGCTTCGCAATTTCAACGTGGCTGAGACGGGGTGTTTGTCCCTACCATTATAAATCAAAACCAACCCCGCCTATTGACATTTATATTTATTTGTGATATAATGTCAGCGGGAAATTAGGGTAGGTTTCCTGTGTTTTTAAAAACTACCGGGTATTAAAAATTAAAAAAATTTAGGAGGAATAAACAATGAGTAATGGTTCCCAATATCAAGAATTAAAGACAGGTGTGTATTTGGACAGTAATTTAAGTGGGGCAATCGGTGAAAATGTTTTTGTTGCCTACATCCGCTTCAAAACAAAGAATGGGGCAATCAACTATAATGTTGGCTTCGGAAAAGATGGAGATAATGCCATTTCTAAAATATTTCATAAAGTATGCCTACTTACATCCGCTCAGTTGGTTGATGGAGACTGGCCAATTGAAATGATGTCCCCTCTTTCTAAAAATGACTATGGAGAATTCCTTTCTCGCTTCCTTGATATTGCCAATAAGACAATTGAGAAATAAGGACGGCAGAGGAATAGAATGCCCATTTAAAAAAGTTGGGAGGAAAAAATCCTCCCGCCTTTTTTTATTATCTTTATTTTTTATTATTTATTATTTCACATCAACCTACCCCGCCCACGGAGGGGCGGGGAGAAATCTCTCTTATTTCATATATTCTCTAAAAAGTGGAGACTTGACCTGCCTGACTTATCATTATCCCAATTTCTCCTCCGGTTGCCGTCTCTAATACAACTTCTGCTTGATATGGACTTGAGCCATCAGCAGTTGAGAATAGAACGGTTGGGTCAGGCGATAAGAAAAATACTTGCTGAATGTTCCTTGATTTTATAGAAAGAGAAGAAGTGATAGGAATTACCTCCTCATCAAAAGAGCCATCTGTTGGTCTTAAATGAAGAGACTCCTCGCAATTAGAACTATCACTCGCAAATATTATGTATTGGGATTCCTCAAAAAAAACTCCATATCCGCAAGGGCGGATTACTTGTCCGGGAGCAATCTCAAAATTAGTGGCAGTGATAGCCAATTCTTTTGCTCTATTGATATCTGCCATTATTTTTGCTGATTGGCGGATAAGAGTGGAAGCGGTCTCCCCGCTTCTTGAGTATAGAATAAGAATTCCGCTAAGCATCATCATCACTCCAATTATCACAAGCATTTCAACTATTGTAAATCCCTTTTTTAAATAATTTTTCATAATTATATTTTATATCAATTTAACATCTATTACAAAGAAATAAGATGCCTCGCCCCCCACATCTCCTCAATAAACCCCATCAAAACTCCAAAAAATAAATCAATTCCTCTTCTATTTTTTCTAAATTGATTAATAATTTTTGATTTCTTAATTTTCCATTTGAATTTCTAAAATCATTCTGAAATGCCCCACATTTTTCCAATGTTTCTTCAGTTATACAAATAAATGAGATTTGCTTCAATTCAAAATTAACCTTTCTAAGACGAGACCAAGCCCCTCTTTTTATTCTATTTTTTTCATACTCGGATTTTCCTCCCTTTAATTTTTGATGCCACTTTTGAAAAGTCCTTTTCTCATCATTATATTTAACTTCCCCTAATGCTAAAATCAAACCAATACTCCCATACTCCTCAATAGCCTTTGATATTGCCACACTATCATTAACAATAATCTGATGACTACTTGTATTTATAGCATGTGTCTTGAAGTCCCACGGAATATTCTTAAAACCATCAAATTCTACATTATCATATTTTGGACCGGGAATTTTCATTATGTCTTTTAAAAATTTTTCACAAATAAATTCAAAATAAAAACCCATCCATTCCATCTGTCGCCAATGGAATGAATTATTATTTTTCATCTCCAATATTGATTTCTTGCCGTCCCAATTTTTGGGAACTTTTAATAACCTCTCAGCGATTTCTTTTGAATTTTCTAAAAAATTTTTTGGCATAATTAAAAAAGGGTTGATTCTTGTTTTTTTGACGGAGTAGCACTTTTGATTCTATATACATTCTTATCTAATCTTTCCTTAACAAAATCAAAATAATCCTTAACAATCTCAAAGCCAACAAATTGCCTGCCCATCATCTTACTCACTACTGCCACCTGACCAGAGCCAAGAAAAGGATCTAAAACAACATCATTTTCCTCACTTGAGTAAGAAAGTATTTTTCTTATCAATTCAGCGGGCAGTTTTGTTGGTGTTTTTGTGTCGCCATTCCAATATTCTCTGTTAATAACCCAAACATCCTCCTTATCCTTATAATGAAGACTTCCTCCTGCCTCATCCTTTAAATTCTTATCAAATCTTGAAAAAGGGAAAAACTTTTTTTGCTTCTCGTCCTTACAAACATAAAGGCAATGATAATGAGATGATACGAACTTTCTTTTCGTGACTACTCCAAATTGATATTTCCAAATTATGTGATTGACCACCTTGAATCCAATTTCATCTATTGAGTTTAAAATATCCCTTAAATTGTTCCAGCCAGAAAAAACATACATACTGCCTGAATTTTTTAAAACTCTAAAAGCATTGCTCATCCAATTTTTAGTAAAATCATAATAATCTTTTTCTAATATCTCATTATATCCTTCTAAAACATTATTTTCTTTTCTGTTATAATTTGCTCTTTTTGCCTTAAAATCAATGGCAAATGGTGGGTCGGTGACAATTAAATCAACGGATTCATCAGAAATGCCCTTCATTCCAATCAAACAATCTTGATTATATACTTCATTGAATTTTATTTTTTTCATAATTGTATCAATTTAATTATTATTAATATTTATCATTATAAATCAAAACCAACCCCGCCTATTGACAAATATATTTATTTGTGATATAATGTCAGCAGGAAATTTGCCTGTCAATGTTGCATTTCCGTTAAGTAAGATGTTAAAAATTAAAAAAATTAGGAGGAATAGAAAATGCTTGATCAAAAAAAAGTAAATGCGACGATGGAGGGATTGGTTTCTTTGGTGCTGAAAAGATTTTATGAAATTAAAAAAAGGATGGGAGACAAGTTTGATGAGGAAATGAGTCTCATCGCAAGCCAAGAACTTTGGGATGGCGAATCTTATGGGGGTTATTGCCCAAGAGCATCCCTTGTTTTAGCCGGAGGAATAAGTGAGCATGTATTAAGCAATGTCTTATTTAACCTCGGGATCCCAGTATCAAGTGGTCTCAGTGATCGTCCTGACTTACCTTTTCTTTTTAATCTCTATCCCTGCATACTCAAAGAGGCGATGTCGCGGAGCAAAGATTTAGATTTATTCATAAAATCATTTATAGGCGGTGCAGAGAAAGTGGGGATGAACTTTAATAATTCTACGGAAAGATACTTGAAAGAATTTGTTATTTGAAGCATCCTCGCAAAATAAAAAATGGCACGAGCAGGTAGAAGCCAGCCTGTGCCATTTTTTTATTTAAAATTTAATTTAATTTTATCAATTTTTTAATAATCTATGATGTAATGATATTAATTAGTCATTTTAATGATATAAATATAATTGCGAAATATTTTTTTCAATAATCCTCCATCATCATCTATTGACACAAAAAAGATTGGGAGGGAAAAATCCTCCCTCCTTTTTTTATTATTTAATATTTTTATTATCTCAAAAAAAATCATAAATTATCTGGTCGTTCGGCTAATAATATTGACAAAAATAATTCTTCTCCGTTTCTGAGAATCTTAATATCAACATTATCTCCCACTTGATACCTATTTATCAACCCCGCCAAAGTCATCCCCTCTTCTATCTTATCTTCCCCAAATTCCAAAATAATATCACCTTCCAATAAACCAGCTCTTTCAGCTGGAGAATCTGAAATTATTGGCGAGCCATTATCTCCTCGTGAAATCCAAGCCCCAGAAGAAACAGGCAATTCATTTTCTTCTTGTATTTTTGAATTTAGAGAAATATAATAAACTCCTAAATATGGGGAAATAATTTTTCCAAATTTCTCATAAGAAGATATCGCCCTCTTTGCCAAATTAACCGGCAAGGCAAATCCAATACTTTGCCCAGCAGTAGATTTTGCAACATTTATTCCTATCACTTCCCCAGCAGTATTTAATAGCGGGCCACCTGAATTTCCAAAATTAATCGCAGCATCCGTTTGAATAATATTTTCTAATTGCTCCTCGGGACTACCAAATCCCGAACTCGCTGTGATAGTCCTACTCAATCCAGAAACAACGCCAACCGAAACAGCATTCCTATATTCCGCTAATGCATATCCAATAGCAATAGTAGTCTGCCCCATTTTCAAATTATTAGAATCGCCTAATGTTAAAGTTGGTAAATCACTTTTATCAATTTTTAATATCGCCAAATCATTTATTGGGTCTCTTGCCAAAATCTCTGCTTCATATTTATCTCCATTATCAAGAAAAACAGTATATTCTGCTTCCTCATCGCTCACTACATGCCTATTTGTGATGATTAGCCCATCTGACCTCACAATAAAGCCCGTTCCTCCGCCAATATCTCTTCTTTCTGTCCCGCTTTCTTTTTGTTGCGGAACTTGAAAATCAAATCCAAACCCTTCAAAAAAATCTTCAAATTCTGGAGGTAAATTATCAAATGGATTTACGAAATACTGCTCCACTATTGGGACATTTTTGCTTATTATAATGCTAACTACTGATGGAGTGGCTTTTTCTACTGAAGAAACAATCATCTGCTCGTGAGATGACATACCATCTACGATGCCTATATTTCCTAATTCTGTTTCAATCCCCCTCACCCAATTCTTAACTTGATCTAAAACATTTTCCTTGCTTGTTTCACCTGATTCAATCGCTGCACTTGATGTTTTTAAGTAAGCAAATGTAAAGCCACCAATGGCCCCAAATATTCCACCCAGCACAGCAAATATTATAAATATTGTTATTATTTTTAATCTATTGTTCATATTGATAATATTGAGCCTCGTCAGAAGCATTTGCCCATTCCTTTGCTAATTTTAGATATTCATCATAGGGAAACATATTTCAGTCTAAATCAATAGTAAAATTATCGGCATATTCTCCGACCTCCGGAATAAACCACTCTTCATCAAGGGCATCTAATTTTTGCATGGCGGAATCCAAATCATCAGAAGTTCTTATATTTACAAATAATGAGATGCCATCGTCATCATCCACTTCAGGATCAAAAAAAACCTCAATGCTTATTTCTACATCATCACCAAAATACTTCTTTATTTGCTCTTTTGCTTTGGGAATATAATCAATAATATGGGGATTATCTATCAAAAAAGATTCTAATTCTGCCTCATTAGAATTTGGGTATTCCAAAATTATATCCTTTATCTTATCAGCAAGAGAAATGCTACCACCACTAGAAAGTTCTATATTTTTTTGTGTCATACCCCTCATAATTGAAGGGGCATCATATTTTTTACTCATATTAGTATTATACTACATTTATTATCAAAAACTAAATCTTTCTGGTATATCTTGAGATATTGGCGATGATGCCAGCGGAGAAAAGAAGGACGGCGAGATTTGTTCCTCCATAACTCAAAAACGGCAAGGGCTGTCCAGTGAGGGGAATTAATCCACTCATTGCTCCAATATTAACAAATGCTTGAATGCCAATAAACAATATTATTCCAGCAGAAAGCAGTCTTGAAAAAATATCAGGAGCATTCTTTGAAATCAAAAGACCTCTATATATCAAAACAATATATATTGAAATCAAAATTACAACACCAAAAAATCCAAACTCCTGGGCTATCACGGCAAATATAGAGTCCCCCATCGGCTCAGGCAAATAATTATACTTGCTAACTGATTGACCAAAGCCAACACCAAAAACTCCACCAGAACCAATAGCAATTAACGATTGATTTATATGATAATCCCTTCCCTGAATATCGGAATCTGAATTAAAAAAACTTTGAATTCTATCTAACTGATAGCCACCAATAAAGACTAATATTCCCAAAAGGGCTAATCCGACAATAGCAATCATAAAAATTCTTGAGACTTTAATTCCACTCAGGAAATACATCGCTCCCAAAACAATAAATGTGATTAAAAGTGCACTTGTAGAATGTTGGAATATAAAAGGCAGGGCGACAACCACCATAAAAACTATAAAAGGAAAAATCCCCTCCCTAAAATTATTTATTTTTTTCTGTCTTCGAGAGAGCCAAACTGCCAAATAAATTGCTGTGGCAATTTTAAAAATTTCACTAGGCTGAAAAGAAATCAAGGGGCCTAATTGCAACCATCTTCTTGCCCCCATTGTTTCTACCCCAAGAGGAGTGAGGGTGAGAAACATCAATCCTAATCCTACTAAAAAAAGTAAGAGAGCGGCTTTTTCCCAAAAGCGATAATATACGAAATATGAAATGAGAAATCCGACTAATCCAATTGCCAATCCATAAATTAATTGGTGTTTTAAATAATAGAATGAGTCATCAAATCTTGTTTTGCCTAATAGAAATGATGCACTTAAAAGGGTCGCCAATCCTATTGCGACTAATATGAATATAATTGATATAAATACATAATCTGGGCTATGCGACCGCATAATATTTTAATTCTAACACCACCAAAGCCCCCACCCATTGACAAATCAAAAAACATTTGGCAATATATCTCCAGCCACTTAAAAATAAAATATCGGCTGAAAAAAAGGAGATTTAAAATGATAATGGATGAAAAGTATAATTATTTTTTGAAGCAAATTGCGGAGGCATTCAAAAAAAAGATCCCTGCCATCATGTTTAGAGACACCCCCTTTCTAAGAAAAATATCGGAAGCAATAGAAAAAGAATTAGAATCAGATAATATCATCATCATTCCATGGAGAGACGAAGAAGTCCCTGATGATTTCTTCAAAAATGTCGCAAATCTAATCAAAAAAGAAAGGGGGATATTGGAGTCTAACAAATTGCTATTTATAGATTGGACAACTAGAAATAAATTAAATCCTGAATTTGAAAAAATTAAAGGTGGTGAGGTAAAATGTTTGAGGTGTTATTGTAGAAATATTGTTTCAACTACAATAAAAAAGGGCAAAAGATTAGAAGTGTTCAAAAAAACAATGGATTCATTAGTGGAAGGAATAAAAAAAATGGGAGTTAAAAAATTATTAATTTATCTCCCGCAAATATGCGACCATGAAATTTATTATGGAGATGGTGATGATGACTATTATTCAACCGATGTAACATCCGCGGAAGAATATCCCACCAAACACTTTGATGAGGTCATTGAAATTTTTACCAAAATATTGAGAAGAAAGATAGAATTTCAATTCATAAAAACAAAAGAAGAAATACCAGAAAGCCCAAAAAAAGAATTAGCCCTTTTTTTAGATAGGCATGCATATGGTGCCCATGGTTTTAACAATGGGTTATTGGGAAATCCTGGACCTGATTATCTTAAAAAATTTGGGGCTGTGATAATAAAGCATGAAGGAAGTATAATGGGCATATTGCCACTAGAAGCATTTGAAGAGGGGGGAGATGAGATAGAGATAAAAAACCCAAATAACAGGATATACATCAGAGGAATAGAGGAAGAAATAGCTAAAAGATTCGTCAAAATGATCTCCGGTGAATAATGAATATCAATCGGGGGGTTGTCCGAGTTATTGGGGCGACCTCTTTTTTTATTTGTTGCTTTCAAGTAAATTATATTTTTGAATTTGAATAAAAAAATATTTAACCAATTTTATTCTTGAAAATGCTTATCCACAAATCAAATCATTGACTAATTATTTTTTAATGTGTATTATTATAATACAATGCTTCCGATTGGAAGCCCCGATAATACCTTTTTGGTATTATCCACAAATAAATTTCTTTGCTTTCAGCAAAGGAATTTTTTTTAAAAAATTATACCCTTCAATTTATTTTTTATATTTTCAAACACCTTCTCTTCTATTCTCAATCTCTTTTTTAACAATCTCTTACTACTTAATAATCTTATTTGAGAAAGAATAATTGAATAATTTATACCGTCGCTCTCAAAAATATAATGATATTTGTCATTTTTAATCTGACTAGTAATTGGCAATCCTATAAAAATATCATCATTAAATTTCTTTAAAACCAAAACTGGTCTTTCCAATCTTTTATTTTTTCCATCTTGCTCACTTCCAACATTTTTTCCCAAACTAACCCAATAAACATCTCTTTCTCTGAAATATATTTTTCTTTGAGATTTATTCAATTTTATTTTCACTTTTATCCAATCTAAAAATTGCTTTTCTTCCATATATTTATTATTCTTTAAACTCTTTGCTAAAGACAGAATGTCCGCCTCGCGGGGATGACAAAAAAGAAATTTCCGCCTTAAAAAACCTATCCTCTTCTTAAGATTCGGCCGGGGAGATTGCCGGTGAGATTACCCTTATTTGCAACCAACTCTCCATTCAAAATAACAAACTCTATTCCATCTGGCTTTCTATAGGGGTCGCTCAAATTTGATAAAGAGCCAACCTTAACAGGATCAAATACAACAATATCAGCAAAATAATCCTCGCTAATCATTCCCCTATTCTTCAATCCTATTTTTTTCGCAGGAATGCTGGTGATTTTTCTAATCGCCTCATTCCATGATAAGACATCTTCTTTTGCCACCATTTTCAAAAACTTAGGCATTGTTCCAAAAGCCCTTGGATGCGGCCAGACTCCAGAAATTGGCTCAAATAATTTTCCAGCATCATTTGTAGAAATAATACTATTTGGATTTTGAATTAATTCCCTCATTCCCTTTAAAGATAATATCTTCTCAAAAGCCATCACCCTTCCCTTGGCAAAATAAAGTATTTCCAAAAGAGCATCCTCTGGAATTAAATTCATTGATTTCCCAATTTCTACCAAACTCTTTCCTGCATAAAATGGCGAATTTTTAACTTCAGATATTATTATTTTTGAAAAATCTATTTTCTTATTTGATAATTCAGAAACAATTCTTTTCCTTATTTCTTTATTTTCAATATTCTTTACTAATCGGGCAAAACCACCCCTGTTCGCCCACTCAGGCAAATACGAATAAGCAACTGCCCCAGCTAAATCGTAAGGATATAAATCAAAACTTATATCTACTTTTTCTGATAATTTTTTAATTAAAGATAATGCCAAATCTATTTCATCCTCAAGCCCCTCGTATGCCTTGAAATGACTTATCTCAATCCTTGGTGTGTTTTCCTCCCCTAAATTTTCAATCAAATCCTCAATTTCTGTTATAGCCGCCAAAACACCCTCTTTTTGTGATCTTAAGTGAGTGCTGTATAAACCATCAAACTTTTTTATTATTTTCAATATTTCCAATATTTCTAATTGAGGGGCGATTCTGCTATGACTATATTCTAATCCTGTTGATATTCCAAATGCTCCATCTGACATCCCTTTTTCTAATAGATATTTAAATTGTTCCATCTCGCCGTCTGTCAAATCACGAAGTTCCTCTCCTATAATGCCTCGCCTCACATTAGAATGACCAACAAGAGTTCCAAAATTTACTCCTAATTTTAATTTTTCCAATCTGTCTAAAAGTTCGCTGACGGTTCCCCAATCAACATTTATTTTTGAAATGTCAGCCCATTTTTTAATTGTCCTCAAATCACCAGCAGATATTGGGGCTAATGATGACCCGCAGTTTCCACCAATAATAGTTGTTATTCCTTGAAGAACTAAACTTTCTTGGTGAGGGATTTCAAAAATTGTGAGTTGATGATCGCTGTCATTGTTTATATCTATAAATCCAGGGGAAACAAATGAGCCAGTAGCATCAATTATCAAATCTGCCTTTTTATTTTTGAAGTCTCCAATTTGTGCAATCTTATCATCTTTTATCAAGATATCCTTCTGCCCTTCTTTCTCTTCGGAGCCATCAAACATTATTCCATTTTTTATCAAAATACTACTCATTGAATATATTATATCACATTATTTTATTTTTTTTGATTATATTCCCCGCCAGAGGCGGGCGGGCTTCCATTTCTAAATTTTTTTGTTAAAATATTATCAATCAGAAATGGGCATGTAGCTCAGTTGGTAGAGCAGTCGGCTTATATCCGACCGGTCCCAGGTTCAAGTCCTGGCATGCCCACCTTATCTCGCTTTTGATCTCTTGGGGATTAGGTTTTCGCTCATTGGGATTGTGAAATAGAAAGTTGATCCTCTATTCTCAATTGAATCTGCCCTTATACTACCACCATGTGCCTCAATAATATTTTTAGCAATATATAAACCTAATCCAGTTCCCTCTGTCTCATGCTTCACGACATTTGAAGCACGGAAAAATTTGCTGAATAATTTTGGCATTTCTTTTTCTGGGATGCCAATGCCAGTATCCTTTATCGAAATCTCCAAATATTCACCCTTTATTTCCATTTTTATAACAATCTCCCCATTCTCAACATTATATCTTATTGCATTCTCAATAATATTCTGAAAAACAATCCTTATTCTTATAGCATCAAACAAAAAGTTAGGAATCCCCTCTTTCGGGCTATCTAAATAAATCTTTATATTATGCTCGCTCGCTAACAACTGATATGACTTGATTATCTCCCTTGCCACCTCTAAAATATTATTTTCAACAAAATTATAACCAAACTTTCCTGATTCAATATTCGCAATGTCTAATAAATCATTCGCTGTCTTCAGAACTTTTTCTGATGCCAACAAGCCACTTTGAAGGGCTTTTTTTTGTTCGTCTGTCATTTCTCCAAAGTCTCCCTTTATGGCAGATTCAAATGTCCATCTTATAGCAGAAAGAGGTGTTCTTAGTTGATGGGCGGCAACAGTCAAAAATTCTGATTTAGAAGAAATTAATTGCTCCTCTCTTGTCCTATCTTGAACGAGTTTAAAAAATCCTAAAATTCTACCAAATGAATCTCTCACCCTCACAGTTGTAACGGTTAGTTCTAAATATGGGTCAGGAAAATTTATATCCATTATCTGCGGATATTCATCCGGATCGCTCTTGAATTCCATCGTTGGGGCTAAACTTGGAAAAACAACCTGAGCTAATATTTTAAATTCATCTTGGCTCGCCCACTCAGGAGATATTTTTTCACCCAAAACATTTTCACTCTTTATTTTAAATAAATCTTCAGCTGCCCCGTTAAAAGCGGTAACAACAAAGTTTTGGTCATAAGCAATGATCGGACTGGTAAAGTTTGATATAATTGCTCTTATTTGATTTCTTTCTGTTGTGAGACTATATCTTGTTTTGGCGGCTTTTAGTCCGGAGAAAAATATCAAAAGAAGGACTATTAAAGAAATAACAAAAGAGCCAATCCCCCATTCATAAGGTAATTGGAAAAATATAATTAAGCTAAGAATTAAAAGAGGTAAAATTGCTATCAAAAATGCCCTCATTTCAGGTAATAATAATTGTGATATAAATTTTGACCTTGGCATATATTTTTAATATCAATTATATTATACCCTAATTTAAAACCCCGAGCAAAAACTAAATGCCCTCTAAACTATCTATATCATCCTGAAACTTATTTGCCTTTGATACAACCCATTGACCATAACTATAAATATATCTTTGCCATCTACTACCAGCATAATATTTAGCAGCCGCTTTTCTTTCAGCATAATATGTTTGAGCATCGGCCCCTAAGTCTTTCAAAAATAAGGCAGTCGCCATAAAAGCATCAACATTTCTCCATGGAGATGGAGGATTGTTTCCCGTAAAAGAAGATATTTTATTTTTATAAACATTCCATGTAGATGGTATAAATTGAGCTGGTCCCATCGCCCCTCCATAAGCACCATCAGAAAGAATAGGGCATGATACGGAAACACTACTTGGCTCCATTCCTAATTCCGCCATAATATTTAAGAAAACTGGTCGGTCTCTTTTTGGATGCATGGCAGTCTCCCAATCACAACTTCCAACATTTTTCCCTAAATTAGATTCCTTGTCTAATACTGCCAAAATCATGGCCGCCCTCACTCCTGTTTGCTGCTCAGCAAATTTAGCCAACTCATATGCCTCTCCAAAGGACAACTCCCCTCCTCCTAAAAATTCAAATATCCTACTCCTAATTTGAGCAGCCGTTTTCTTTGATTTACTTAATAATTTTTGAAAAGCACTTTCTTGTCCTTCTGTGATAGACATCAAATAATCTTTTTCTTTCTTCTTGGCATCCAATTGATTTGCTTGCCTTTCTTTAATATTTTTTAAACTTAGCACATCGCCTCTCTCTATTGTGAGGTCTTCTTTTTTGACAATCAAATTTGTTTTTAAATCAATCAACTCAACAAGGTTTGCCCTCACTTCATCTTGAATTATTGCTAATCCCTTTAAATTATCAAAAACATCTGAAACATCTTCGTCGCCCAAAACCATTTCCAATATACCTCTTGCCTCCTCATCGTTTATTTTCCTCAATGAATTTGCTAAAAGCATTTTTAGTCGGTCAATATCACTCTCAGCTGTTGTGATATTTACTTTTAATTTTCCAATATTTCCATCAATTGTTCCTAATTGAATATTTGTTGCCCTTATCTGTAATTCTAATTTCTTTATTTCGGCATTTATTAAATTAATGCTTTGGCTTAATGTTTTCTTTTGGCTTTGTAAGTTGGAAATATTATCTTCATATTGGTCTATTTCCTCTTCTATCTTTTTTAATTCTAACTCTAATTCTCTTCTTTCGGCTTCACTTGCTTGTGAGAAGGCGGTTGGGGCTAATATCATAAATTTATCATTTGATATTGAAAAAAATATTGCAATTGTTATCAAAACGACAAATATATTTTTTATTTTTTTTAATACTTGATTATTTTCATTTTTTATTTTTTGATAATAATCTTTCTTATCAAAAAATGGCTCTCGATATCGAGACCTCACATCTCTCAATATATTCGGTTTTTTTATCCTTATTGACATTTTATTAAATATGTGATATAATGCTCCGTAGGAGGAAATCATGACAAGTAAAAAACAAGAGCAAGAATTTGAGATTAAAAGTGATGTTGATTTTAATGGGATTTTCGGATCAGTGGCAAAAGAAATAGAAAAAATCATAAAAAAAGTCATTAGAGATTATGCAACAAATCTTAAATTTGAAAAGGTAAAAATTAAAAGCATGGCCATGATATTTACAAACCAAAATGAATTATTAAAATACCTACCCAATAAAGAACATCTCTCTAAGAATCAAAATATTATCATTATTTTAGAAGCATTAGAAACAAAAGAAGAAAATTATCAAAGATTTACCGATTTCATCGTTGAAATGGATATTCAATATTATGATTACAATGATAATAATAATAATCAAAAATCAATTCCAATATTAATCCATAGCCTAATCAAGAAAATTAAAGGTATGGGGTGCTGGAAAACTCACTGACACCGATTATAATAAGATACAACCATCCAATCGGGCAAGTTTCACAAAAATCAAAAAGTGAGGCTTGCCTCTTTTTTTATTTAATTATTAATCTCCATGGACGAACTATCTCTATCAAAGGCAACAAAACACCCCGTCCAGCCACATTGAAATTGCAAAGCAATTTCTTTCATGGCTGGCCACCCCTCTATTAGAGGGGAATTTTTGGAAATGCCTCTTCTCAACTCAAAACAATACAAATCTCTCCTAAAAAACAATGCCATCTTCTGACCTCTGATACTCATGAACTTCCTCTGGTGCAAACCAGAGATCAATCTCATTATTTGCCTCCTCCTCATTTTCCGAAGCATGAACCAAATTTCTCACACTCCTCTTGTCTCTATTAGCGGCAATTGGAGAATCAACTGAAAAATCACCTCTAATAGTTCCCATTTCTGCCATTGATGGAAGTGTGTGCCCGACAACTTTTCTCATCATATCAATTGCATGAACTCCTTGAACCATTATCTTAACCATTGGCCCCCAAGTGAGACCTTCTAAAAGCCATTCCCTTGCCATTTTCCCTAATTCCATTAAATCATCAGTTCCATATTCTTTCTTTAAATCATAATCATATTTCTCGCAAGTTGCCTTCGTCTTGCCTCCTAATCGCTCAATCCACTTCTCATCTTTTGGATAATGATCATTTATTTGATCTCTTGTTGCATGAATCATCTCAAGAGCGATAATTTTCAATCCCCTTTTCTCAATTCGCGAGATTATCTCGCCAATTAAACCTCTCTTTACCCCATCGGGCTTAATAAGAACCACTGTTCTTTCTTCTTTTGGGTTTTTCATATTTTTATAATTATTATATTAATTTAATAATCAATACGACTTAATTTTATTTTATCTTAATAATACTTTATCATTATACAACTTTGAATCCCAAATTGCCAATATAATCTATAAAAAAATGACCTGCCTCCGAAAGGACAGGTCGCTGATAAGAAAATATTGGCAACATTATTATATTATTTTTTAATTATTGATTCATTAATCCAACTAATGAATCCTGAGAGAGTGCCTCCGCCCTGCCCATTCTTTGAGAAAAAAGCAATTTTCCTCGCCTCTCTTTCTGTTTGCCCATCTTGGTGCTTCAAATACATGAACTTGCTAAAATTAAACCTGTAATCATTGTATTTCAACAATTGCCTATTTGTCATTTCTGATATTCTGAATAGATCCTCTTTATTATTAGGTAAAATTATACCAATATATCTTCTATCGCACCCACGAAAAGTGGGATTAAAAAAATTTTTACTCATTGCAACCTCCTGTATATATTAAATACTATTTTTTTAGAAATGTCAAGAGTGGATATTGCTAAATTATTTATTTTGATTTTTCAATGAGTATAAAAAAATAATATTTCTCTAATAAAAAAGGGCAGGAGGCAAATCCTCTGCCCGCGATTTTTTTTAAATCCTAAACCTTTCTATCAATCTTGAATATATTCTGTCCCATTTTCTAAAGCGATTTCTGCTTTTAGAAGCTCTCCTCCTATGTATAGAGCATGTGGTATTTGAGAAATAAAAGGTGTTATCTTTATCATCAATTCCCTAGCACTTTTTCCTTCAAACGATTGGATTGGGTGCCCACCAGCAGGCAAAAGATGGGTAGCTTTTATTTTGCTATCGCTAACACTAATTAAGAAATCACCCCTCTCATCCTCAACACATCCAATCTTTGGCCTGTTTCTTTTAACAACCTCCAGTGCCTTCACGAAATCTTTTTCATAAATATGGGCAGATGCTGATATAATTATCAACTTTCCCATTTTACATCCAGTGGAATCAGCGATTTCTTTTTGAATACTTCTCAGGGCAAGAGCATTTTGAGGCCATGCTCCATACATGTCATTTGACCTTATATAGCATATTAATTGAAGATAGCCACCATTAACTAATGCCTGAATTGAAATCAAGCATGGAGATTTCGGATTCTTGTTATGCTTCTTTACGTCCCAAGTTGTCGCAATGGCTCGACGAGTAAAATTCTCGCTCATTATTTGCTCAATAATGGATTCTATTTGATTTATCCCGCCATGATTTCTTAATTGTTCGCCATATGTATATTCTATCCCCGTAAAATTTTCCGCCGTCATCATTTGGGGGAGATAATTATCCAACTCTTCCTTTCCAAAAGTTAAATAGTTTGGCAAATAGAGATTACATGGGTCTTCGTTTGATATCACGGTTGTTAATCCAACCAGTTCTTTTTGTGTCCCACCATATTGAGTTTTCTTCAATGAACCAAATTTCATAATATGATAAAGGACATCTAACCATAATTCGGCAACTTTTCGTTTTTCCAATCTTATTCCAACTCCTTCACTTGGTAAATCAATTGACTCCCTGCATTTCGCCTCTGGAAATTCCTCGGGTTTCTCTATCCAATTTTCTTCATGCTCTTTCAATTTTGAAATAATATCATTAATGTCTGCCTCCTCCACGAACAGGGTATGGTCTTTAAACCACTCTCTAAATTGATTGATTTTATCTCCGGGAATTTCTTTATGAAATATGCCATCCTCATAAGAGGTTCCAAATAAGAAATCTTTCATAAAATCAATACTCCCTGAAAGATTGGATCCTGCCACAATAAGATATTTTAAACCGGGATTTAAAAATATATTTCTTATTATATAATTTAATCCCTCTTTGGAATATAATTGCCCAATTGCAGCAATTCTTTTTTTTGATTTGCCATCTAGTCTCTTTTCTATCTCTTCTTTCTTCGTCCAGCCGCATATAATCCCAACATCTCCATTTAGATTTGGAGATGAAATCATTTCTTTATAATACCTTGGCCATTTTTTTTCTTGTATCATCTTACTCCTCCTGTTTTTTAATTTTAAAGGTTCTCATGAAACCGATATCATAATAGCATATCTTATCTCTTTGTCAAAAATATTGTGCTTAAATCCCCCCCCCCTAATAATTTGCTAAATATTATCAAAAGATTAGAATATAGAATAAGGCATGGAGCAAAATAAAAAATTATGAATAAAAAAGAAGAGACAAAAATAAAAATTGAGAAAATGAGGCACTCATTGAGCCATCTTTTAGCAATGGCTATTTTAGAAAAATTTCCCGGCACCAAACTCGGAATTGGCCCAATTATAGAAAATGGATTCTATTATGATTTTGATTTTTCTAATGAAAAAATAAGCGAAGATGATTTGTCAGAAATAGAAAAATCAATCAAACAACTAATCAAAAAAGGCTTAAAATTTGAAAGAAAAGAAATTGCTTACCAAGAAGCCACAAAAATATTTAAAGAACAACCATATAAATTAGAATTAATTGAAGAATTAAATAAAGAAGGCGAAAAAATAATGACATATCAAACAGGCGAATTTATAGACTTATGTGCTGGCCCTCACATTGAATCCACAAAAGGAATAAACCCATCTGCCTTCAAATTAACAAAAATTGCCGGAGTATATTGGAGGGGCGATGAGAAAAATAAGCAACTCACAAGAGTATATGGAATTGCATTTGAGACAAAAGAGGAGTTAGATGATTATCAAACAATGTTAGAAGAAGCCATCAAGAGGGACCACCGAAAATTAGGAAAAGAATTAGACCTATTCGTTTTCTCTGATTTAGTCGGCCCCGGACTCCCACTCTTTACAACAAGGGGTGCGACAATAAGAAGAGAGTTAGAAAATTTTATTATCAAAAAGGAAATAAAATATGGCTATCAGCATGTTTCCACCCCCGAATTAGCAAAAGTAGATTTATATAAAAAATCAGGGCATTATCCTTATTATAAAGAATCAATGTATCCTCTTATGAAAATTGATGACGAGGAATTAATTTTAAGGCCAATGACTTGTCCTCATCATTTTGAATTATATCTATCTAAACCAAGAAGTTATAGGGAGTTGCCGATGAGAATTGCGGAATTAGCAAGACTTTATAGATATGAGAGGTCAGGAGAACTTTCGGGATTGATGAGAGTTAGAAGTTTTTGTTTGGCCGATGCTCATATTGTATGCCAGCCAGAAAAAGCAGAAGAAGAAATTAATTCAGTTTTGGATTTAATTGAGGAGGTGTCCAACACATTGGAGTTAAGCAAGGGAAATGATTATTCTTATCGCCTATCACTTGGCGACAGAGAAAATGATAAAAAATATTTTAAAGATGATGTCGCTTGGGAAAATGCAGAAAATATACTAAGAAATGTTTTGAAAAAGAGAAAGTCCCCATTTGTTGAGGTTAAGGATGAGGCGGCTTTTTATGGACCCAAGATTGATATTCAGATGAAAAATGTATTAGGAAAGGAAGACACGGCTTTTACTGTTCAATATGATTTTGTGATGCCAAAGAAATTTAATATTAATTATATTGATAATAATGGCGAAGAAAAAGAAGCGGTTATAATTCATCGCTCATCTATCGGGGCAATAGAAAGGACTATTGCATTTCTTATTGAAAAATATGCTGGGGCATTTCCTTTTTGGCTATCCCCTATTCAAGTAAAAATTCTTCCTGTCGGAAAGGATCATATTGAATATAGCAATAAGATTTCTGCCTTATTGAGAGATAATGATATTAGGGTTGAGATTGATGATTCTGATAATACGGTTGGCAAGAAAATACGAGAAGCAGAAATGGAAAAAGTGCCATTTATTATAGTTCTTGGGGACAAGGAAATTAATTCGGGCGATTTAGCCGTTCGCGAGAGAGGAGAAAGAGATATAGTCAATATGAGCATTGATGATTTCATCAAGGAAAGCAAAAACCTCTTGCCCGATATCTAATATTTAATTTTCATTCCTATGAAAAATTTGGAAAAACCAAAAGTATATTTAGCAGGGCAATCAAATGAATATGATAATGATTGGAAAGAATCTTTTAAGAAATTAAAAGATTTTGATTTTTATGATTGGGAATTTGATTCCGACCAAACTTCTCCAGACACTTTTTTCCCCGATGATTTAAGAGCAGTAAAAACCTCTGATTATTTAATAGCCAACCCAAGTTTATCCCCATCAGAAGGCACATGGATAGAAATAGGAGTTTTTTATGGCAATAATGTAGAAAATCCAGGCGATTTCTGTAATAATTTAATTATTATTTGGAAACCGGAAAGAAATCCCAAGTGGTCAATAGAATTTGTTAAAAAAACTGGGTGGATTGTTGGTTCATTTGAGGAGGCTATAAAAAAATTACTTGAAATTAGAAAAATAAATTTAAAAGGTGGCAAAAAATAATCCTATGAAAAAATTGATAAAAAAACAGACCGACACGAAGCGTGGTGGTCTGCGAACGATATTTTCATTATATCATCAACTTATTAAAAATCAAGCAAATTATCCACAATTAAAAATTATTGATGTAGAGCAACATCTCTCATATACTTTGAGATTGAATCATATCCTCGGCTTATTGCTTTTTGCTCTATTTTTCGCTTGTCTTCTGATGATATTCTAAACCTTATCACTTCTGATTGATTCTTTTTGTATTCTTTTTCAGCCATTATCAGATTTGGTAAATCCAATATTAGATTTGGTATATCCTCGGCTAAAAACTCTTGAGAAATATTAGCATCTTTACAATCAAAAAATATATTAGATTTTCTTTTCTTCCTTAGATAACATGTGCGCGGCCGACCGGATTTGAACCGGCGATCTTCTGCGTGACAGGCAGATGTGTTAACCAGCTACACCACGGCCGCATTATTTTAATTTTACCGATTTATTATTTTAAATCAATGGGGAGTCTTGTCCAATACAAGATGAGCCCCAAATGAGTATTGATTACAATACAAAATGAGCCCAAAACAAGCCCATTTTGTAAAAAATGTGAGTTTAGACATAATAAAGGTTATGCATATCATTATGGAAAACTCACACCCATTTAGTATCCCACAATTAAAAGAATTTTTAAAGGGGTCAAAACATATCCAATTTAAAGGGGTGGATAGGAAGGAAAAATATAATTGGATAGAACAAATGCTCACAGGTTTTAACTATTTCCGACTTAGAAAAAAAGATAAAATGATAGTTAAAGAGTATCTTATGAAAATAACTGGATTTTCTGATTCACAGATGACTAGATTGATTTACAAAAAGAAGAAGTTTGGGAAAATATT
>JBFEPE010000010.1:0-25832 GCA_041550235.1 Minisyncoccia bacterium | reverse complement strand
ATGGTATTTAATAATTTCTTATTTTTTGATATATGCTTGAAAGAAAATTTTATATTTGTCATATTTGTTTTTAAAAAACTTATATTTTGACCTCATTTTATCATATTTTAATATATTTTTTGTTAATTTGAAATAGTTCCGATTTGGTTGTAAAAAGAAGCGGAGATAGTGATATCTACCTCATTTACACAGACAAAGGTGTTTTTAAAAACACCGATGCATGGTTGTGGTTAAAGTTCAGCTCGTCCGATATTCAGAACTCATTAGTAAAGGGTGGTCGGGCGACTCTCTGTGTATATGGGTGGAGGATTCCCTTCTTTAGCCAATACCCGAATATCATAGGGGTTAATAAGGTGGTAAATAAATAAATACCCCCTGTCTGTAAAAATTTTTTGTGTGGCATCTCTATGTGGGATGCCTCACTTTTTTATTTAGGAAAATACCTTGAGATGATGGCAATGTTTTTTGTTTCTTGATGATAATAAAAAATGGGCATTACCATGCCCAAAAAGAAATATCATCAAAATCATCATTGCACTCTTTTCTGAATGATTCTTTTTCGTCATCGGTCAATTCTCGCGATGTTATAACTATTAGTTTTTTTAGTGGTAAATGATTTTGATGAATAAAAACAATATCACAACCATTCGGTGGTGGGGATATTTTTTCCGCACACCCCGTAATATCATCTATAATCCCGTTATATATATGATTTTGGCAGTCAATATTCCTGGCGAAAATCATAAAAAAAACATTTTGAGGATTTTCTCTATTTACCAGCATTTTATGCCTCCATTCACAGATTTTTAAATTTTTAAAACTTTCAATTATATCTAATCATATTTTTTCCCCATCGTCAAATTTTGATAATATTTTTGAACTATAAAATTCCCCCGCCCCGCCTTGCGGGGCGGGGGAATTGGATTTATCTCACTAAAAATCATAAAACACTAATATATTGCTATTAGCATCATCTATCATTACCAATTCAAGAATGAGAAAAAATTAAATACAAAACTACTTCCCCTTTCTAACTCTCACCCTTCTTGTCTTTGGCTTGCCTCCACTTGCCTTTAATTTAGGGATGATAATATGTAAAACACCATTCTTCATTTCTGCCTCGGCATTCTCATAATCCACTATTGCTGGGAGAGAAAAACCTCTGCTAAATTCGCCAACCTCTCTCTCGTATCTATAAAACTTATCTTTTTTCTCTTCCTCTTCTTCGCCCATCCACCCATTTATTTCAATAAAGTCATCTGATATTTTAATATCTATATTTTTTGGATCTACTCCGGGAATATCTGCAACTACCTTTATATTTTCTTTATCTTCTGAGATATTGACCTTTGGAAATTGGCTTTGTTCCATTGGTTCTGAAACCAATCCCCAAAAATCATCCCCCATCATTTTACTCATCAATTCTCCCATTGTAGCAACTCTTTTTTTGGTGGCGGTTGTTTTTTTAGGTGCTATTTTTTTTCTTGTAGTTTTTTTAGGTGCTACTTTTTTGGCAGTCGTCTTTTTGGCAGTTGATTTTTTTGCGGTCGCCTTTTTCTTTGAGGCAACCTTTTTCTTTTTAACTGGCATATTTTTACTTCGCCTCGCCGAAGCCCCTTGCCCCGCCGAAGCTTTAGCGAAGGCGGGCATTGCCCCGCCGAAGCTTTAGCGAAGGCGGGTTGGCGAAGGTGGGTTTATTATTCATTGACGGACTAAGACAATGATTTTTAAATTCAGGATCATCATCCTTTGATATATATTATACATCAAAGAACGGATTATTAAAAAAAGCCATCGCCTCCCCTCCCCGCCGAAGGCGGGGAGGGGATAGTTTTTATATCAAAGGACGAATTATTTAAAGAAATTCCCACCCGCCTTGATAATAGGGGTGGGATTTGATATATTGTTAATGCTTGGATTTAGATAGAGTATTAAAAAATAAAAATTCGGGGATCGTCTAATGGTAGGACACCAGGTTTTTCCGCCAGAGGCGGACAGGCCCGCCAGAGGCGGACATGGGTCCTGCTGGCGATTGGGGTTCCCCGCCAAAGGCGGCGGACAGGTCCGCCAAAGGCGGACAAGTCCGCCAGAGGCGGGTTCGCCTTTGGCGAAGAATCCCTGTCTTCAATACTATGAAAACATATATTGTTTATGTTTTGAAAAGTTTAAATTATAATACAAGATATATTGGACAAACATTTGATGTTGAAAAAAGATTGATTGAACATAATAAGGGTAAATGTCGTTATACAAAAGGAAGAATGCCTTGGTTATTGCTAATGACAGAGGAATTTTCTAATAGAGGGGAGGCGATAAAGAGAGAAAGATTTTTTAAATCGGGACAGGGCAGAAAATATTTAGATGAAATTTTGAAAAAATAAAAATTCGGGGATCGTCTAATGGTAGGACACCAGGTTTTGGTCCTGGCGATTGGGGTTCGAGTCCCTGTCCCCGAGCACTTAAGAAATTAAAGACATAGAAGATATATTTTATTATTAAGGGTTCTCCGCCAGGGGCGGACAGGTCCGCCAGGGGCGGACAGGTCCGCTTAAGAAGGCGGACTCGCCTCTGGCGAGGAGTCCCTATCCCCGAGCTCAAAAGTTTTTAAAAATCATTTTTATATATTGGTTGAACAAATTAATTTAACTATTATTAAAATAAAAAACTATGAAAATAAGAGAATTGTTTAAAATAGGTGGGATTAGGGAATCCAAAAAAGCGGAGGATTATCTAGATAGAGATAATTGCTTTATTAAAGATATAACGGATGAGAAAGATCATCTAATCTTGCATCTCCAAAGAGAATTTGATGGGCAGGAGGGAAGAGTAAGCCTAAAAGCAAGAGAAGAATTCAAGATAATTTCCGAACAAATATTGAAAATGAAAAGAATTTTTGCCGGTAAAATTATAGGCCTGACACTAAATCAATTAGATAATTTTGAGACGAATTTGAAGATAACATCTATTGGGGGGAAATTGCAGGTAAGTAAAATAACTCCCAACTTTTTAATTTAAAAAAATGAAAATATATTTAATGTATAAATTTAGTGGAGTGGATAAGGAAATCTTGAGAAAGAAGATTGAGGTTGTTTCTAATTCTTAAGAAAAATTAGGGCATAAAACATTTGCCTTCTTTAGGGATATGAATAAATGGGGAGAAATATCAATGCCCATTAAAGAAACATTTGAGAGTGCTTTTTCTGAAATAAAAAAATCAGATGCTGTTTTTGTGGTAATTGATAATAATGACAAAGGTGTGGGAATGCTTTTGGAAATTGGATTTGCCAAGGCAATGGGTAAGAAAATATATTTGGCGATTAGAAATAATGTGGAGAGATTTTTTGCCTTGCGAGCAATTGCTGATGATATTATTGAGTTTGATGATATAGATGATTTGGAAGGGCTGATTAGCAAATTAATTATTTGATATTCTTGATTATTAATTTTATTAAATAAAAACAAAAGCCCTCACGGGGCTTTTTTGGGTAAATCTTTTTAATTAAAAAATGCCAAATAACATTCATTACAAAAGAGGGTCCCTTTTGTAATATCGGGGTCTGATGATTCCGCAACAATATATCTAGGCATTTCATCGCAACCAAAACTACAACCATAATGAGTTTTCCTATAAAAGCTAGCTTTTTCAAAGAAAACACCACCATCCTTTATCTGTGTTTTATCATCAAAAAAATCTTTCTCTTGCTCTAATATTTCAGTCATTATCTTATCCTCCTAAACAAAAATTTTATAGACCTAATTATAATTTAACTCTTAAATAAAAAATGTCAATTTTATATTTTTTGTTGCTATTGACAATTAAAAATAAGGCTTTCCAAAAATTGATAAATTTGAAATTGGATATATAATAGGGCTATTAGCCCAGGTGGTGGAATTGGTATACACACATGCTTGAGGGGCATGGCTTTATAAGCGTGCGGGTTCAAATCCCGCCCTGGGCACTGCACACACCTACCAAATACAAAATTTATCTCTACTTTCTTGGAAAGAGAGGTGACATTTTTTTGATTTTGAATGTCTTCCCAATATAATCCTCATCTGACAAAGAAATGGCAATATCTGACAATCCTAATGAATCTCTCATTTTCTGAGAGGTGCTTGGCATAAATGGATAAATCATTTCTGATAAATTTTTTAAGACAATCCAAAGAGACGACAAAATATCATCTTTCTTTTCCGAATTTTCTAATTCCCATGGCTTCTCTTTATTTATAAATGAATCAGTTTGAGTGGCTAAATGAAGCCAACTATCAACTGCCAAATTTATTTTAAATTCACCGAAATTCTTATTAAATGAATTGGTGGCGATACCTATCTCATTTTTCATAAGATTGCTTTTTGCTACGACCTCTCCCCCATTTCTATCAATCATTGTCAAAACCCTTGAAAACAAATTGCCAATCCCATTTGCCAACTCATTATTATATCTCTCAAGCAATGAGCCCTTTCTAAAATCTCCGTCTTGCGAAAGAGAAAATTCTCTCAAAAGATAATATCTCAGCACATCCACTCCCCATTCCTCAACTAAATCAAATGGACTCAAAACATTTCCCAATGATTTTGACATTTTTTCTCCTTCTGATGTAATGAATCCATGAACGATAATCTTATTAGGCAATCTTAAGCCGGCACTTTTCAATATCGCAGGCCAATAAATACAGTGGAATTTAGTGATATTTTTTCCAATAAAATGCCAAACATCAGTCGTCTCGTCCTCCCACCAAGAGCGATATAATGGCGAATCTAATCCATAGCCGAGAGCGGTAATGTAATTTGATAAAGCATCCGCCCAAACATACATTATTTGACTCTCGTCATTAGGCACTTCTATACCCCAGCCACGAGACCTTTCTTTTGACCGGGAAATACTAAAATCTCTCAAACCGTTCTTTATAAAATTAATTGTTTCCGCCTTTCGGTTTTCTGGAATTATAGAAATTATATTTTTATCATAAACTTCTTGAAGCCAATCTTGATATTTACTCAATCTGAAAAAATAATTTTTTTCTTTTATAAATTCCGGTTTTGTTTTATGGTCGGGACAAACCCCATTTATCAAATCTTCTTCTTTGAAAAAATCTTCACACCCAACACAATAAAGCCCCTCATACTCGCCAGAATATATGTCTTTTTGATAAGACCCCCATATTTTCTTTGCTCCTAAAATATGCCTCTTTTCTGTTGTTCTAATAAAATCATCTATTGATATATTTAATAAACCCATCAATTTATAAAATATATCTGAGTTCTTTTTGACAAAATCGGCTACTGGCTCGCCCGCTTTTTCTGCTGATAAGACATTTTTTAAAGAGTTCTCATCTACTCCTGAAACAAAAAATACTTCATTTCCTATAAGGCGATGATATCTCGCAACTGCATCGGCTTGTATAAATTCCATTGCTTGCCCCAAATGTGGGCTGGCATTAACATAAGGAATCGCCGTTGTGATGTATATTTTTTTCATAATTTTGGTAATAATCATATTATACAAAAAATGTTAAAAATATCACTATTGACCTTTTTTAAATTTTATTTTCCTCATATAGATATATCCTACTGAAAAAAAGTTGCATTTCAAAAAGGAATCAAAGTAATAATTATCTTTTAAAAAATCTTTTGCTTTGATAGTAAAAATATAATATAATGATATTGGTCTTGCTTTATGAATCTGGACAAAATTGAATAATGGGAAGTCAATATCGTTTATCTCTGTGGAGATAAATTGAGGCCACCCACCTGGTAATTTTCCAGGTTTATTCATAAGCAAGACCACCAAAAACCTCCGCCTTAGGCGGAGGTTTTTGGTAATAAAATTTAGTAATTTTTATCGTTCCTACTCATCCTCTTCTTTTTCATCTTCATAATCTTCATCTTCACCTTCATCACCCTCCTCTGTATCTTCCATATCATCATCCATTCCACCCATTTCATCTTCATCTTCCATTTCTTCTTCCTCGTTTAGAACTAAATTTTTGGTTAAATCTTCTGTGATAACCATATTTTTGAATTAAATATTTATTAAAGACGACCTTTAAACTTTCGTCTGTTCTTTAAAATTAAAAATATAATATACAAGTAGAAAAATTAGTCAATACCCCACGTAAAAAATTGCTTCGCAATTTCAACGTGGCTGGGACATAACAAATTATTTAATAATTTATTATGTCCTGCCCAAAGTCAAAGAAATTTGACAATGATTTAATATTGTGCTTAAATATCAGCAGAGTTGTATTTTAAAAAATTTAACATAGAAGGAGTAATAAGATGAGTGGACATAATAGAAAGCATTATAGAGAAAGATGGTGGAATATTATTAAATCAGCCGGAATTAATACCAAAAATCAAGTTTATTGGGTTTTTGATACAAGCTTTTTGACGAATGAACCATTCCCATATATAATAAATCTAACTCGCAAAAGCAACCGCCTCATTGTTCCGACTGCTATAAAAAATGAGGTTGAGACTATGTTCAATGAAAGGATGGGTCGAAAGAAAGCTAAAAATGAATTGAGGATTGCGGTTTCTGGGGCATATAATTTGATAAGAACACGACACGATAACAAAAGGATTATTAAGGTTTTCAATTACAAAAAGGAGTCAGGAATGAGATTTAATAAAGTATTCCTTGGTAATTTAATTGATGAGGTTCAAAAAAGTATCAAATTAGATTGTTCAAATGAATTATCAAGTGAGGACAAAGATTATATCCTGTCAGTGATTGTTTTCCTGTTAAATATTGGAAAGATTAGGATTGCCTACGAAAAAAAATTTGACCCAGAAAAAGATGACAATTCCCCGTTCAAAATAATAATCGCCTCGTTTGATATTAGAATGATTGAGACGATAAAAATGATAATAAATCATCCTAAAATGAATATCTATAAAGAAAAATGGGAAAATTGTTTATATTATACATCGGCAAAAATAGACAGAGAAAAAATAAGGGCAATGAATTTAGAAATCTTGCCAATAAGTAAACCCCATCCTTATACATCTTAATCCTTATGCATCTTAAATATCAATTATATCTAATGACTTGTAATGCCACATCTTTTTTGAAAAGAAAAAATGATAGGGTATTGACAAGTCTGTTTTTATTTGGTATAATATAGTCAGGTGAAATTAACATGAAAAAAAATACAACTGGACGAAAGTCCCACGGTCAAGAAAAAGATGGGTCTCGCAGTAAGAGACAAGGCGATGGCAGGAATCATTCCCGAAAAAATCCCCTGCAAAAAGAAATGGGTCAGGTTGAATATGATAAAAGGGTAAAATGGCTCAATGATCTTCCAAGAAGCATGGGGCACATTCCCCCACATTTAACGGCGGTCGGCGCAACGATTTATCCGGTTGGTGCCAATAAAATAGTTATGTGGAACAAACCGATAAGTAGCTGGGTTAATTCAATCCCTCTAGAAAAAAGAACCGAAAACAGGGTGGCAATTATTACACCCATGCAAGAAATACCCTCCGCCGGCAAGTTTTTGGTAATGCTTTCATTGTCCTCATGCTGCAAGGTAAAATTACTGGGCAAGGTCAGGAATGGAGAACCAAAGCCGAATGGCAAGACAAGGAGAGACGAGAGGTTCAAGGATGGCTTCTTTAGTATCGGTAAAAAGTATTTCTACATCGGGACAAGTCCGAGCAGAAGTGGTAAGTTTTATCTAATCATGAAGCCTGTCTCAGAAATATTAGACGACGGGACCGAATTAGCCCCTGTGAGGCCGAGAAAGAATGACGACCAAAAATTTTGGAATGAACCGGAGGTGAGACCAGCAAGTCCGTTTGGTGCATTGGGAACCACTGACGAGAAAAATACTGCCAAGCCGGAAAAACCAAACACCCCTTCTCCTGCCAAACGGGAAGCAAAACCCAGCATTTCCATCAAAGAAAGGACTGCCGAGCATATCACTTTCGGTTGTTCCTTTAAAAAAGTTGCCGGAAGATTAAATCCGATATTGAAAGGAATAGGAAAATGTCTTAGCCCGGAGGATTTAAAAGTTGTTGAAAAATGTCTGTCCCGCCAACTTTTTGAAGTATGTTCTGCCAATGGAACGAATGGGACGGTCAAAGTGTTCTTGAAAAAAGGAAAAAAGTTAATCGAGCAAGAAGAAAGGATAAGAGAGGCCGCTGAGGCAAGAGTAAAAAAAGCCATTGATTTATTTTCAGACAGTAAAACGAGGCTGCCGGACAACGGAGGGAATGGAAATGGAAATGGGAATGGGAATGGCAAGAAAAATAAGGCTAACCATCATCATTCAGACTACACCATGAAAGATTTAAAGAAAATGAGAAATGGTGGTGGTGCGAGAGCCACCAAATAAGGGATAAGCAAAAGACCGCGAGGAGATAACTCCCGCGGTCTTTTAATTTATATAATTTATTTAATAAATATTCGCCACCTTCGCTAAAGCAGAATGTCCGCCTCTGGCGGACTTCGGCGGGACGTAATAAATTATTTTATAATTTAAACATCCCAGCCACGTTGAAATTGCGAAGCAATTTTTTAGCAATTTTTTTGAATCAGGATAGCATTCCCCCCGCCCCGAAGGGGCGGGGGGAATGCCCTCATTAAGTTATTCAGAATACCAATTTTTTGCCAACAAAAAAATGGTTATTGACAAATTTTTTTAATTTTGTATAATACGACCATACTGAAAAGATGATACTTAAATGAAAGTCCGCCTTTGGCGGACTTTCATTGTAAGAAAACATTTTATGGTTTTAATAAAGTCGTGTATAATACAGGTTATTTGATATATTGTCCCTTCTCTAATGCGGGGGTTTTAAAAAGAAAGAGAACATCCCATCCAGCCAGAAGTGGTATATCCGCATCAGGCGGACGGGCGCAACAAAGAAAAAGGGGACGACAAATAAGAAATAACCCGCCTTCGCCAAGGCATAATGTCCGCCTCGGGCGGGCTACGGCGAGGCAAAGTAAAAAAATATGTTAGATTTAAAAAATTTCCAAGCGGCGATTTCTCAAATATCCGATGAGAAAAATATCTCAAAGGAAAAAGTAATAGAAACAATTGAGCAAGCAATTGCGGCCGCTTATAAAAAAGAATACAGCAATAAAAATGCCATTATAAAATCAAAAATAGACCCCTCAACTGGAGAGGCAAAATTTTGGCAAGTAAAATTAGTCGTTGATGAAGATATGATTAAGAGTGAGGAAGAGGAGGAGGAAAAAGAAGAGGGTGAAGAAAAGAAAAAAGAAGTTGAGAAAAAGGGCGACAGCAAAGATGAGGGCGAAGGAGATGAGGGAGAAGAGGACAAAAGAGTCAAATTCAGCGAGGAGCGACATATTATGATTGACGAAGCAAAAAAAATAAATCCCGATGTAGAAGTAGAAGGGGAAATAATATTCCCGTTAGAAATTCAAGAAGATTTTGGCAGAATAGCTGCTCAAACAGCAAAGCAAGTAATACTCCAAAGATTAAGAGAGGCAGAAAGAGATGCAATAATGGAAGACTTTAAGGACAAAGAGGGTGAAATCGTAAGCGGATTAGTCCAAAGATTTGAGAAAAGAAATGTCTTTGTAAATTTAGGGCGAGCCCAAGGAGTTATGTTCTCAAATGAATCAATCCCGGGCGAAAGATACCGAATAGGCGACCGGTTGAAATTCTACATTATGGCTATTCAAGAAGGTCATAAGGGACCGATGATTGTCTTATCAAGAAAACACCCAAACTTTATTAAAAAATTATTTGAATTAGAAGTCCCAGAAATATCAATGGGCTCTGTTGAAATAATGAGTATTGCAAGAGAAGCGGGCTTTAGAACAAAAATAGCAGTCCATTCCACCGTTGAGGGAGTTGATCCAATTGGCTCATGTGTTGGCCAAAAAGGAACAAGGGTAATGGCGATATTGAATGAGTTGGGTCAGGAAAAAATTGATATTATAAAGTGGTCAGAGGACCCAGAGGAATTTGTAGCAAGTTCATTATCTCCTGCCAAGGTGTCAAAATCCAAAATGGGAGAGAGGAGAAATATTTTGGCATTTGTTCCAGAAGACCAACTTTCTTTGGCTATTGGTAAGGATGGGCAGAATGTGAGGTTGGCAGCCAAACTCACTGGTTGGAAAATAGATGTCCGAAACGAATCAAATCCAGATGAGAAAATCGCAGGAGGTATTGCCGATATCCCAAGTTCTGATGAGGCAAGCGAAGAAGAATCAACAAGCGAGCAAGATAATAATGAGGACGAATAAGAATAATCATCATTTACCACCCTGTTTTTTAAATTCCCCCCCCTCGTTAGGGGGGAATTTTATCACATGCTTCTTCTTGTTGCCTACAAGCCCCAAAATAAAATCAAAATCCTCCTGCTATAATATTTGCATATTTTGAGGTGGGGGGATAAGATGAGTAATGACATTGTCTTAATCAAAACTACTCAATAAAAAAATATGGATTATCAAATTATTATATCAATCATCATTGTAATAATTCTTCTTGTTTGCCTATTAACACTAATATTCTCAATAGCCCACTTTCTTTTTTGGATAATATCAGGGGTCCCATTTGTGAGAACAAACAGAAAAGTTTTGGAAAATTTAGAAAAAGAAATTCAATGGGGCAAAGTAAAGAAATTTTATGATTTGGGCTCGGGAAATGGAGATGTAATAAATTTTTTTGCCAATCGCCATCCCGATATAGAATTTATTGGATATGAGTTAAATTTTTTTAGAAATTGGAAGGCAAGATTAAGATTTTTTCCAAATACAAAATTTTTAACTAAGAATTTTTTCAAAGAAAATTTCAATGATGCAGATATTATATTTACATTTCTTTTTACAGAGACAATGGATAATATCTTTGATAAGTTAAGAAATGAATTAAGCGATTCCGCTATCTTAATAACAAATTCCTTCTTGTTTTCAAACAAAAAAATAAAGCCATTTAAGATAGTCGGCGATGGAGAAAAATTTGAAACAGCATATTTTTACAAATTATCCGATTTTTAAATTTTTCTACTAGTTAAGGTTTGATTTTGATTATTACTCTTATTGTTTATACTTAATATTAATATGACTATTCCTGAAGAGATAAAAAAAATAATAAATAAAATGGAAGGGGCAGGATTTGAGGCCTACTTAGTCGGCGGATGCGTCCGAGATCTTTTATTAGGAAGAAAACCAAAAGATTGGGACATCACAACAAATGCCAAGCCCGAAGAAATACAAAAATTATTTGAAGAAAATTTTTATGAAAATAATTTCGGAACCGTTTCAGTTCTCACAGAAACAGATGACGAGACATTAAAAGTAATTGAAATAACCCCATATAGATTAGAAGGAAAATATACCGACAAAAGAAGGCCTGATAAAATAAAATTTTCAGATAAACTGGAGGACGACTTATCAAGAAGAGACTTTACCATCAATAGCATAGCAATGTCTATTGATAAAAAAATAAACGACTTATTTGAAGGCAAAAAAGATTTGGAAAAAAAATTGATTAGAGCAGTGGGCGACCCAGAAAGCAGATTTGATGAAGATGCCTTACGAATGCTGAGAGCAGTCCGATTAGCAGTGGAATTAGATTTTCAATTAGAAAAAGAAACAGCATTCTCTATTCAGAAAATGTCTAAAAATTTAGGGCTTATCTCAAAAGAAAGAATAAAAGATGAGTTGATAAAAATAATGATGTGCAAAGATGCAGAAAGAGGAATAAGATTATTAGAAAAATTAAATCTATTAGAACATATTTTTCCAGAAATGCTAAAGGGAATAAATGTTATCGGAGTGACCCAATTTAAAAAGAGTCATATAAAATATAAAGAATTATCAGTATTTGAGCATTCCTTGAAAACATTGGCATATACATCAGAAAACAATTTCAATTTAGAAACAAGATTAGCCGCCCTTCTTCATGATATTGCCAAACCAAAGACAAAAAGAGGCGAGGGATTATCCGCCAGTTTCAAGATGCACGAACAAGTAGGGGCAAGGATGACGAGAAAGGCGATGGAGGTTTTAAGATTTCCAGAAAAAATGGTAAAAAAAGTCTCATCATTAGTGAGGTGGCATTTCTTTTTTTATGATATTGATAAAGTTTCCGAGGCAGGAGTGAGGCGACTTATTAGAAATGTTGGTCCCGAAAATGTAGAAAACTTACTCCGCTTAAGACAGGCGGATAGAAGTGGCTCTGGCATCCCAAAAATTTCATCTTATAGATTAAAACATTTGGAGTATATGATTGAGAAAGTTTCAAAGGACCCAATTGAGCCAAAAATGTTAAAATTAAAGGGAGAAGAATTGATGAATATGCTTGGCTTAAAGCCAGGACCTCGTGTTGGGTGGATTTTAAACTCCTTATTAGAGGATGTCCTTGATGACCCTCAAAAAAATGATATTGAATATTTGAAAGAAAGGGCAATGGAAATTAGCAAGTTGAGTGATGCTGATTTAAAAAGCCTTTTTGAAAAGGCAAGAAAGAAAAGATGGCAAGTGGAAATGGCAATTGATAAGAAAATGAGAGAGAAGCATCATATTTAATTTATGTTGCCTCTAATTGTCTTGGGCTGATAGTTGTTTGGATATTTTGGGATATTTCTTGATTCCCAAATTGGCTAATAACTTTCATTATTATTGTTATTAAAATTTGCTCATCATCATATCTGCCTTCGCCAACTAATTTAAATTTCAAATCCTCTACCCTAATATTATTGGATGTTAGGGGGATAAATGATTCTCCACCAGTAGATTTTTCAATGGTTTGGTTATTTAGGCGGTAAATCACTGCTTTTTTATTATGATTTAAAAAACTGATTTCATCTTCTCTTGATGAGAAAAATAGTTGCCCTGTTCTGATATCTCTTGCCATTACTTCCATAGCAAACGAAAGATTGTCATTGGCATTTACGGCTGCAATGATTTGTCTTTGAGAACGAAGTCCGATAATGAATATGGCTGATGTCACTGATATTATTACAGAAAATAGCCCCATTGATATTAGCACTTCGGGTAATGTAAATCCCCTCCTCTTTTTTTTCTTTTTATTCAAATTTTTCTCATCAATCTTATTCTTCATAATTTAATTATATTATTTATTATACACCACAACACCGTATGCCCCCCGCCCCGAAGGGGCGGGGGGCATTAGAGAAAATATCCCATAATTTGATTATATTATTTATTATACACCATAATTCATAATTCAAATAATTTTATTTTCTCATGACAAAAATTTAAGCCACCATTGACAAATATATTTATATGTGATAGGATAATAACACTAAAATTAACAATATAAAAAAATAGGAGGAAATTATGGATCTTGCAGAGGCAAGAGAAAAATTAGAAACATTTGACCCTAATAATGATACTGATTGTTTTATCAAAGGGCTTGATATTTTGAGAAAATATTGTCCTCATTTAGTTCCTTCGGCAAAAAGAGGGACTATATATATTCATGTGTATTTTGATGAAAGGTCGGAAACTCTTGAAAAAATGCTGGACAAAATTACACCAGAAGATTTTAATACCCTGGGACAAATGGACTGGAGGATTCATACGGTAAAGCGATGTTGGTATGTTGGCACATGAACACATGAATGAAAAATTAATCGGTCATCAACCACCACCGAAAGGGCAAAGTCCTTTCGGTGGTTTTATTTTTTATAAAAAATATCTCACAATTCAAATAATTTTATTTTCTCACGACAAAAATTTGAGCCAGTATTGACAAATATATTTATCTGTGATATAATAACGGCACTAAAATTAACAATCTAAATAGGAGGTGTAGCATGAAAATCAAAGAAGCGATTGAAAAGTTAGGTGGTGTTAAATTTGTCTATGATCAAAACAAATTACTTAATGGATTGAATATTTTAAAAAAATATTGTGATTATTTGACCCCCGTAGCGGAACACGATGAGATATGGATTTACCCGGGTTTTAATGGTGAGGGTAAGACCTTTGAGGATATGTTGGGCGAAATCTCTGAAAAAGATTTCAATGCTCTAGGTGAAAAAAACTGGAGAATTGACAAAGAGAATGAGGGTTGGTATATTACGGTTTAAATCAATCCTTACCACCGAAAGGGCAAAGTCCTTTCGGTGGTTTTGTTTTTTATAAAAAATATTTATTTTTTCGCCTTAATTTTAAATACTAATACCAATTAAAGAGGTGGTCTTCCACCACAATATCAAAATCTCCTCCTCTAAAATTCCATGAAACAATTGCTTGTATTTTTATTTCAGCCGAATTTATTGACGAAATAGAAACCACTCTTTTAAATATTGTTTCCTGCCCATCAGTATAGTTGTATCCCAACTCATCATCAAATAATAAATTCCTTCCGGAATTACAACCCAGCCCATCAAGAGGGCTCACCTCAAAACTTCCATCACATTGACCTAATAATCCCTCCGTCCAAGTTCTTTGATTGAGCCAATTTGAATCTCTTATATTCCTAACTATCTCAATCCCCTCTTGTCCTAATGCACTTGCTGTGAGTCGGCTTGATGTGAGGGTCGCAAATCCAGCCGCTCTATTGATAAGTGTGAGGGTTCCCATAATTCCAATAAGTATTAATGTTATAGCGATAATTGATTCAGACAATGTAAATCCCCCCCTGTTTTTATTCTTTTTATTCAAATTTTTATTATCAATCTTATTTTCCATAGTTTAATTATATTATTTATTATACACCACAACACCATCCCATAATTTAATTATATTATATATTAATTATATTGCCATAATAATAGAAGGCATATTATCGCCTTATTTATTTTAATTTTAAAATTTTTATTCGCGACTAATTTATAAAACAAAATCACTCTTTCATAAGAGTGATTTTGTTTTGGAGCCAAGGGGAATCGAACCCCTCCATCCAAGTGCTAATTTTAGATGATTCGCCAGAGATGGCCCCTCAAACCCCACAAATATATTCTACCACAATTATTACAAAAACAAAAAAACCCGAGAAAAGCCTCGGATTTGGAAGAACGACTCACATCTAAAATTAGCATATTCAATATAACAAATTATAGATTAATGTCAATAGCAAAATTGTGGATATCTATTAAGCCCCGTTATTATATCGTATTGTCCATCAAGACAAGGGGGTATTTTCTTTTTTTAAAAATTTGTTAGAATGGCAAACATATGGCAAAACATAAATCAAAAGAGAGGGAGAAAGTAATCAAATTACAATGTAAGGATTGTAAGAGATATAATTACTACACTCACAAAAAAAAGACTATTGAGAAGAAATTGGAAGTGAAAAAGCACTGCCAATGGTGTCGCAGTCATACCGCTCATAAGGAAACAAAGAAGTAGGGCTTTTTGATAGTAATGATAATAGAATTATTATTATATTTAAGCAAGGAGAATTAATAATACAATATGCCATTGCCCCCCGCCATAGGTGGGGGGGGCAATGGCGAAAAAACTATCATCATCCCTTGATTTAAGGCATAATAATATTACATGTTATTATGCCCATGGATATGTCAGGGTAGCTTAGTTGGTTAAAGCGAAGGAATCATAACCCTTAGACCGTGGGTTCAAATCCCACCCCTGACACAATGTCTCTTATTTTATTGGGGTCATAGTTCAATGGTAGAATGTCGGTCTCCAAAACCGATGATCGGGGTTCAAATCCCTGTGACCCCGCCTTTTGTATCATCAAACATTAGAGCTTATGAAATTCTCTATAATCATCCCTTGCTACAATGAAGAAGAATATTTGCCGAAATGTTTGTCGGCTGTTTTTAATTTAAATTGGCCAAGAGATGATTTTGAAGTAATTGTAGTTGATAATAATTCAAGTGATAAAACAAGTGATATTGCTAAAAAGATGGGGGCAAATAAAGTGCTGATTGAAAAAAAGATTGGCTCTAATCAAGCAAGGCAAACCGGGGTAAATAATTCATTGGGTGATATCATCTGCTTTTTAGATGCCGATTGCGAACCAAAAAATGACTGGCTAAATATAATAAATAATAAAATCAACAAGGAAAAAGTCGTTGCCGTTGGCGGTCCTTATAATTATTTCGGTTTTTCAGGATTTAAAAATAAAATTGAAAAGTTATATCAAAAATATATTATACCTTATTTTGTAAAAACTCTATCATTCATTTTTCGTCGCCCAGCAGGAGTCTTAAATGGAGGGAATTGTGCAGTTAAAAAAGAGGCTCTTTTAAAAATCGGTGGATTAGATTCAAACATTAAATTTTATGGCGATGATGCAGATACTGCTATTAGATTAGCCAAAGAAGGAAGAGTTGTTTGGTCCGTTGATTTGACAATAAAGAGTTCGCCAAGAAGATTTGAGAAAGAAGGAACGGGGAAAGTATTAAAAACATATATATTGAATTATTTGGGTCAATATTTTTTTAAAAAACCTATTATTAAAAAATAAAATATGCTTTCAAAAAAAGACATTATTAATGCAATAATTATATCAGAGGCAATCTCTATATTTATTCTCCCAATATGGCTTAATTTAAATATATTTTTAGAATTTTGGGGATATCGCTGGATATTGTTTATTGTCGCTCCTATCTTATCAATCCTTTTTTTGTTTTTCTCTCATTGGCTTAATGCAAAAATTAAGTTTAATTTTTGGCAGTTGGCAAAATATCTCCTTATTGGAATTTTGAATACTCTGTTGGATTTTGGCATTTTAAATTTCCTAAGTTATATCACTAATATTTATTTTGGGTGGTGGCTGGGAGTTTTCAATATTATTTCATTTTCTATCGCAATGGTTAATAGTTATTTTTGGAATAAATATTGGGCATTTGAATCAAGAAATAAGATAACCGCCACAGAGTTTTTTAAATTTTTTGGTGTAGGAATTGTCGGATTTTTAATAAATACCATTGCCCTTTTGGGATTGGCTGAAATTTTTCGCCATATTTTTCCAAATATGGAATTACAAGTTGCGGAGAATATATCAAAAGCGATTGCTGGCTCACTCAGTGCCTTTTGGTCTTTTTTGGGATATAGATATTTCGTTTTCAAGAAAAAATAATAAATTAAAACTCATCTTTTATTGGATGGGGCTTAGATTTGACAAGAATGAATAAATGATTATTATTAGAATATCTATTGTAAAGTCCTTGGTTATTGTTTTGACATTTTTTGACTTTCCGGGTCATTATTGTCTTTAGCCGGGAGAGTCGATTTACTAGGTAATATAAGAATGTGGGTGATTTAAATAATTACTACATTCAAAAACTAAAATGGCAAAAAAATTATATGTAGGTAATTTGGCATATCAAGTTGATGATGCTGAATTGCGAAAGCATTTTGAACAAGCTGGAGAATTGATGGATGGAGAAGACGGAGCAAAAGTTATAAAGGATAAGTTCAATCAAGATAGATCAAGAGGTTTTGGCTTTGTTCAATTCAAGAATGATGATGATGCAGAAAAGGCAATTGAAATGTTAAATGGGAAAGACTTTGCTGGACGAGACCTCGTTGTTAATGAGGCAAGGCCAAACGACAGAGAGAGGAGATAAGAATTCCGATGAAAATAAATCATCAAAAAGCTTGCGATTACTCGCAAGTTTTTTTATTTTTTTCTTGTCAAAGATTCTAATTCCTTTTTTTGTCTTCTTTCCATAAGTCTTTTTTCTTTCTCATGTCTAGATTTTATCTTCTTTATATCTTCTTCCGCCGGTAATTCTTCTGGTCTGATATCAGCCCCCTCCAGCACATTCCTTACACTTTCATTGTTTTTCATATGCTCTACTTTTATTGGATTTTTCCCTTGCAAAGATTTTTTTCTTGTATTTACATTTGTCATTTCAATAGCAAGATCTTTAGCCTTAATAGTTACATTGGGCAATACATCTGCTAGTGGGCCGAATTTCACACCAAGTTTCAACTTCATCTCCTTGGTGGTATGACCACCAAAAAATTTTATATCACCGGCATTTCTTATTTCTCCTATATCTTCGCCACTCAAACCTCTCTCAAATAAAATCTCAGCGAACTCTTTCTCTGTAACTCTTAATTTATTCCTGTTATTCATTCTTTGTATCTCATTCATTTTATTTTGTAGTATTTCAACTTTTCTTGTTTGAGTGATGAAATATGCCTGAGCAAAAGCAACTTCCTCCTTTCTGGTGTCTCCATTTAAGGCAATCAAATAAGAGGCATATCTTGTGAGCCTTATATCATTTATTTCTCTTTTTGCTCCCGAGCCAATAAGCACCATTTTCATCACATCCCGAAAATGGTCTGAAATTGGTATTTCTTGGCTTTTTACTGATTCTTTTGCCCTCTCAATTGCTGGCAAAAAACTATCCCATGATTTATAACCTAATAATGGGTAGAGATCTCTAGCGTACCAATATTCGTCTCCATTTTCATGCCTTTTGTCATCGAGGGTCTTATAAAGAACATTTACTTGCTTATTTTCCATATCTCAATTATATACTAATTAAAATAAGTCTCAAATTAAAAAAATCAATTATCAACCTTGATTCTATAACTTAATGCTTCGGCTAAATGATTGAATGATATACCCTCACTTTCTTCTAAATCAGCAATAGTTCTCGCGATTTTTAATATCTTAAAGTGAGTCCTCGCAGAAAGCCGCCACTCATCAACTGCTTTTTTCAAAAGATTCTGACTTTTTATATCAATCAAACATTCTCTTTCAACAAAAGACGGACTCATCTCACTATTATTAAATATTGGGGAAGATAATTTTGAAAATCTTTCTTCTTGAATTTTTTTTGCAATAGATATTCTTTTTCTTATTTCCAAAAGATTTTCTCTTTGCTGTGATATAGAATTTTTTTGACTCAAATCATCATATTTAACCCGACCAACTTGAATTTGGATATCCAATCTATCAAGAAGTGGTCCCGAAATTTTCTTTTTATATTTCAAAACTTGAATTGGACTACAACTACATTCTTTTTCCTCATCGCCCAAAAAACCACAAGGGCAAGGATTCATCGCGGCTACCAAAATAAATCTCGCTGGAAAACATATTTGACCCTGAGCCCGACTAATAAAAATTTTTCCATCTTCTAATGGCTGGCGAAGTGATTCTAATACCGACCTCGGAAATTCGGCTATTTCGTCCATAAATAAAACTCCTCTGTGTGCCAAACTTATTTCTCCCGGGCGAGGCCATGCTCCTCCACCCACTAATGCGACAGCCGATGCGCTATGATGAGGGGAGCGAAATGGACGATCACTTGTCAAAAAATTCTTTTTGGAATTCAGCATTCCGCAAACACTATAAATTTGAGCGACCTCTAATGCTTCCTTTATTTCCATCGCTGGCAAAATAGATGGAATTGATTTTGCCATCATCGTCTTTCCCGACCCGGGCGAGCCATTCATTAAGATATTATGCCCCCCAGCAGCAGCGATTTCCATCGCCCTCTTTGCCTGATGCTGCCCCTTGATTGCACAAATATTATTCTCTGAAAAATAATCATCTTTTATTTTTCTAAAATCGGTATTTTCAATTGGAGAAATTTTGCCCTTGCCCTCCAAAAAATCAATTATCTCTCTCAAATTTCTTACTCCCAAAACATTTATTCCATCTACAACGGCTGCCTCTTGGGCATTTTCGCAAGGAACTACGAGCGAAGAAAATCCGCTCTCTTTTGCCATCAATGCAGTGGGCAAAACACCCGGCACTTTTTTTATTTCTCCATTAAGTGATAATTCTCCCAAAAAAAGAAAGTCTTGGCTGTTGAAATTTTTTATTTGGTTTGATGATAATAGATATGCGATAGCAATCGCCAAATCATATCCTGCTCCAATTTTTTTCAAATCGGCTGGAGCTAAATTAACGATAATTCGTCTATTTGTTTTTTGGGGTGGCGATGCTCCGATGTTCTTAACGGCTGATGAGACTCTATCTTTCGCCTCCTCAACCGTCTTGCTTGGCAATCCGACGATATTAAATGAGTGGAGTCCAGGGCTTGAATCTACCTCTACTTCCACCAGCAGAGCATCAATCCCTAGTATTGTAGATGAGTATGTTTTTGATATCATATTTATTATTTATTTCTTTAACTTCCCGCCCCTTCGGGGCGGGGGCTAGATTATAGAGTCCCAAAGAAAATCAAAATTTCGAATATCTAGAGAGTAAATAGAAACAAATTAAGGAATGGGGAGCGATGATCTATATATTCAAATGTTTGAGTTTTGCCGATTTTCAAATAGAGGCAAAACGAGTTTTTGAATGGTTCATCGCGGAGACAAGAAATAAATTGCAAAGCAATTTCTTTCTTGGCGGGAATGGATATAATTTGTCTATTTACGAACGAAATAGAGAAATTTTAGATTTTCTTTGGGGCTCGTCCCTGTATTTGACAAATTAATTATCTTATGCTATACTCCCATCAGTTGTACCGATTAAAAATTATAAAAATACAGGAGGAAAATCATGTATAGATTAAAAATGGTGATGCTGTCAATCATAGTATTGCTAATCGTTTTAGCAATACTAGGATGTATTGTTGTTGATCCGTGGCTTGGAGTAGTGATATTAATTATCTGTATCATTTACTGCTTTGTGGTGAGAAAAAAATGGTGAGGAGAAAAAACTTAGTCGTGTTTTTGTTTTTGATGCTCTTGGCAATAGCCATCATCGTTAATGACTGGTATCTACCATGGGCATCTGCTATTGGAATAATGCTGGTTTGTAGTATCAGCGATTTCTATTTCGAATTTAGAAGTAGAAAAATACGAGCAGGCATAACTTTCCAGTTGGGAAATCATTATTTCCGCTGGGAGTTAAGAAAATAATTAGGAGGAAACATGAAAAGAGCAAGAAGAATTGTTATGGCGATAATTCTAGCAGGGATTGCATCCTTTACATCTGGATATCTTGCGGGAATTATTGTTGGGCTTTCAATTGTAATTTTTTCTGAAATTTTAGTAAAAATTGCCAAAACCCAATCCGGTGAAAGAAAAAAGTAAGAGGAGGAAAAGATGGCAACAGCAGATGTTGAAATTAAGGCATCCGTCGAATATAATGACTACCCCATAACATTATTAGCCGAACCATTGGGTGGCGAAGTCAAGATATCTATACCCCTATCAACTGATGAAACATTCTACATTCCCTATGACAAGTGGGATAAATTAGTTAAGATGGTTAATCTCGCTCGGGAAATGAAAAAAGTGGGATTAGAAAAGTCAGAAAAAGAAAAGTAAGGAGGGAATATGAAAGATAAATCCACGGATATCATTATCAATTTGGCGACTTGTGGTGGCGACTTTGCTTTTGACATATCAATAGAAAAAGGAATGGTATATATCACACAAAAGAATATAATACACAAGAAGAGCGAAGGAGTTGGCATTCCCACCACTCCTCAAAAAGAAATTGTCACATTTGAGGTTGATGATTGGGAGAAATTAAAAAATCTTATCGACGGGAAAATAGCGGCACTCTCACCGGAAAAGGGGATAAAGGGAATTACTTTGGAAATAAAAAAATAATTCGACAAATTAAAAAATCCCGCTTCAAAACTATTCAAATGAATGGCTTTGATACGGGATTTGTTTTTATCCTCTAAAATTATCCTCTCAATATAATTATACATCAAAAACTATCTTCCTTCCATACTCTTAACACACTTCATACAATACTTTGCCGAAGGCCTAATCTTCAGCCGCCGATACTTAATCGGACTATGGCACTTCTCACATACTCCAAAATCACCACTCTTAATCTTTTCCAAAGAAGCAATAACACTCTTTAAATCATTTTCCAAAACTTGTCGCAAAGCAAAAACATTGCCCAATTCCTCTACTTGGTCCGCCTGAATATCCTCATCCCTATCATCACCAAATTCAGGCAAAAGATCTTGCCTTTCCAAATCAACTAATTTCTTTAATTCATTTTCTAATGACTCTTTCTCTTTTGTTAATTTATCCCTTATTTTCTCAATCTGCTTCTTTTTTCTATCATCCTTATTATTTAATTTTAATATTTTTGAAAACATCATATTTATTGCCTCTCCGGGCTTTTTTTAAGATATTTTAATTATGAAAATGATCTCTATCTCACTCCCCGCCGAAGGCGGGGAGTGAGATATTTATTATTCGTCTTACTTATTGCCTCTCCGGGCTTTGTATTAAGAAATACTACTTAACTCTATCCACCAACTTCTTGAAGATATCAGAATAATTTTCCGCCAATTCAGACAATGATTTCCTATCAAGATTGATATTATTCTTTTTCAAAGATGAGATAAACTTACTATATTTCATCCCGGACATCTCAGTGGCTGCCTTTATTTTTGACTGCCAAATCTTTCTAAAATCGCCCTTCTTTTTTCTTCTATCAGAAAATGCCCTGCTCCAACTATGAAGCAATGCCTCTCTTGCTAATCTTTCCTTGGACTTTCGTCCCCACATGAAGCCCTTAGCGGCTTTCAATATTTTTTTTCTTCTTTTGTTTGAGGTTGTCCCTCTTTTTACTCTTGGCATATATATATTAGAAATTATATTTAAGCATTAATAAGAAGGTGATAATAAAATACTTCTGCCTGCCTCCCGCCCCGAAGGGGCGGGAGGCAGGCTTGCTCTTATTAATTATGAGGCAAATATCTAATAATCCTCTTTGTATCAGAAACATCTAATTCAGACAACTTTCTCTTGCCCTGCTTTTTTCTTCCAGTGAGTTTGGATTGGTAATGCCCTTTTCCGAGAGCACCTTTAATGGCCTTCCCTGTTTTGGTAATTCTTATCCTTTTTGAAACTGTTTTGTTTGTTTTTTTCATAATTTTATTATTTACCGATGACAATGAAGAAACTTCTTGGTGTCTTTTGAATTTTATTAATTTCTCTAAACTCAATGGATATTTCCTTCAAAAAATCTCTCAATTTCTGCTCAGCTAAAAACTTCTTCCCCTTTTCCCTGCCTCTCATAAACAATTCAATATGTGCCTTATTTCCTTGTTCCAAAAATTTTTCTACTTGTTTAGTCCGCATTTCTAAATCATGCTGCCCCATACCAAATGTGAGCCGAATCTTTTTTACCTCCTCTTTTTTCTGCTTTGCCCTTTGCTTCCTTTCATCTTTTTTCTGCTGATATAAAAACTTACCCAAATCACAAATTTTTGCCACTGGTGGCTCAGCCTTAGGATTTATTTCTACTAAGTCTAAGTTTTGCTCTTTGGCTTTTGCTAAAGCATCGCGGGTAGATAATATGCCGAGATTCTCGCCCTTATCATCTATTACCCTCAATTTTTCAGCCCTTATAAAGTTGTTTGAATTATATCTCTTTATAATCGTAGAATTATTATATTATTTCGCCCTATTGCACATACTCTTATTAAACTCAAAATAAAATAAAAATCAAGAGGGCAAATAAATTGCGGTTTTTGGGTTAGATGTATATAATGATATTATATGAAAAATAAATTAAATATTGATTTTGAGAGGGGTGTTCGTTTTTTGGTAGAGCATTTACCAATCTCTGACGAAAAAAGCAGAAAGCCACTTTTGTTTCACAGCATTAGAGTCGGCACTTATCTTTATGAAAATAAATATTCTGACGATATTATTTTAGCAGGACTTCTTCATGATACAATAGAATGGTCTAAAATAAATAAAGAATTATTAAGAAAAGAGTTTGGGGATAATATAGCAAAATTAGTATTAGCAAATACAAAAGATGATAATATCAAAAATAGCGACGATAAAATAAACGAATTAATAAAAAGGTCTGTTCAGGGCGGTCAATCCGCTCTAATTATCAAAACAGCGGATATTATTGATAGTTTCAAGTATTACTCTAATCAAAAAAATGAAAAAGAGATTCAATATTGCATCAAAAATGCCATTGCCATTTTAAAATTAAAGCCAAAAGAATTTGATGACAAGATATTTGTTGAATTGAGGAAGTGGCTATAATACTTGGGGGATTTTTAAAAATGATTATAATGAATATATATGGATAATATTATAATAGAAAAAATTATCAATTTCGTATTGCCATGGCTCACTACCCACGGGACAAAGGTGCTAATTATATTACTCGTGATTTGGGCTGTAAATAAATTTCTAAAATCAATTATTGATAAGATTGTGAGAAAATCAGTTCGCTCATCAAGATTCTCATCAAAAGAAGCAGAGGAAAAAAGAGAGAATACACTTATTTCTGTATTCTCAAGTGGAATTAGAGTTATAGTTTGGACTACAGGAATCATAATGATTTTATCAGAAATAGGCATAAATATCGGACCAATAATTGCCGCTGCGGGAATTGCCGGATTAGCACTCGGTTTTGGGGGGCAATATCTTATTAGAGATTTAATATCAGGTCTATTTATTATATTAGAAAATCAATACCGAGTTGGCGATTATATTGAAATTGCCGGTGTATCTGGAAAAGTAGAAGACATTAATTTAAGAATGACGATTATAAGAGACTCTAATGGGGCAGTTCATTTCGTTCCAAATGGCGAAATAAAGAAATCAACAAATATGTCGAAGGACTTCTCCAAAGTTAATTTAAAAGTTGCCGTTTCTTATGATTCCGATTTGAAAAAAGTTGAGGAAATAATAAATAGGGTTGGGCAGGAATTATCTTTAGATGAGGAATTTAAAGATAATATAATTTCACCTCCAAAATTTATAAGCATTGATGATTTGTCTGATAGTGGAGTGGTTATAAGAATAAAGGGCGAAACAAAACCTCAAAAACAATGGGCAGTTGCCAGCGAACTTCGTTTAAGAATAAAGGATGCTTTTGATAAAGAAAATATCACCATCCCTCAATCCCAAATAATTTCTTTGTCTAATAAAAAATAAGGCAACCATGCCTTATTAATGAGCACTGCCCAAAAAATATATGAGTTTATTGTATTAAATTACTAAAATCAGGATCCCTTAAAAGAATATCCCTAAAATAAATTGCTCCTACTTCATAAATATCAAACAATTTCCATTTACCACTCTGAAATGAAAACTTTTTAAATTTATTCAAATCATCATCAGACCAATTGAAATTCTCAAAAACATCTCTACAATATTCTTGAATATCGTAAGCTGTTTTTGGGTTTTTTTCTTTAACTAATTTGGATAGTTCATTTTTTGATTTGTCAGTGGCTTCTTTTATTCCACTGTTAACCAAAATCTCCTCCCCAATGGAAGTTAATTTAACAGGGGAAGATGATGATGTTGGAGATGATTCTAATTTTCCTTCAACTCGTGAAACTCTTTCTAACAACCCGTCCATTTTATTTTCAAATTTTTCAAATCTATTTTTCAAGTCTTGTAAAATTTGCAATTTACCGCCTAACTTTATTAGAATTCCGCAAACAGAGACTAATACCCCTATTACACCAGAAATGATGCCGATTATAATTTCTGTAGCCATATTTATATGTCCTCTTGGGCTTATTAATTAATAAGTTAATTATAACAAATATAAAATATACTATCAAATATAATAAAAAAGATTAACCCTTGATATTATTTATTATCATCCTCAATGCTATTGCTTATACAAATATTCTTATAGACCAAGGCAGAACCCCTCATTTTCCTCTCCTGATTACTATAATCAATCTCAATCAATCCAAATCTTGGCCAAAAACCCTCTGCCCATTCAAAATTATCAAGCAAAGACCAGTGGAAATATCCCCTCACATCAACACCATCCTCTATGGCTTGGTGAATTTTTTTTAAACTCTCCACAATAAACCAAGCCCTACACAGCCTTGTCCAATACAAGATGAGCCCCAAATGAGTATTGATTACAATACAAAATGAGCCCAAAACAAGCCCATTTTGTAAAAAATGTGAGTTTAGGCATAATAAAGGTTATGCATATCATTATGGAAAACTCACACCCATT
>JBFEPE010000009.1:0-29099 GCA_041550235.1 Minisyncoccia bacterium | reverse complement strand
ATTATACATAATTTTAAATATTATCAAAAATAATTCCTACCCCCCCCCTTATCATTCAAATAAAAATATTAATATAATATTCTATTTTCAAAATAAATATTTATACCCCCCCCCCCCCGCCTTCGGCGGGGGGGGTATTATTCTACCTCATAATAAAAAGCCCCCACTCAAAATATCAATCTAATATCCTTTTGGCGATTTGAAAGTCTTTGCGATTAACAATTTTTGAAAAATCAACAATTAAAACCCCCTCCTTCTTATTATCAGTGCTAATATATTTTTTCTTGCCAAAAGTCCCTTCTATTCCGTATGAATAAACTGGGATATCGCCCTCAACACTTAAAAATTTTCCATTACCAATATACATCGCAACATGACCAATTCCATCATAAAACTCAGGGGTAAAATGCCCCTTTTTTGATTTAAAAAATAATAAGTCACCTATCTTTAAATCTTTTTCTTTGAAGAATGGAGCAGTTTTTCTTGCCGGTATTTTATTTCCATGATATGCCTGCAAAATTGTCGTCCGAGGCAAATCTATCCCAATTCTCTTATATAGATACTGGTTTATACTTGAGCAATCCCAATACTTCCCCATCTCATATTTTCTTACTCCCCACTTATATTTTTTTCCAACTTGCTTCAGGGCGAATTTCAATAATCTCTCCCTCGCCTCCTCCGGATGATTCCTCCAATATCCCTCATCTTTTTTTATTCTTGTTTCTACCTTTGTTTTTTCTTTTGCCTTTATTATTTTTATTTTTTCCTTTATTTCTGTCATATTAATAATATATCCCATATTTATCTCTGTCCTACAACCTCAAGCCACCCTTGATGAAATCATCTATTTCTCCATCAAAAACATCATCAATTTGACTTGTCTCAACTCCGCTTCTTAAATCCTTAACTAACTTATACGGATTGAAAACATAGTTCCTTATTTGACTTCCCCAAGTGGGAACAATTTTTTCTCTTATTGATTTTACCTCATCCCTTCTCTTGTCTTTCAAATGATTAAACAACCTCATCTTTAATATTTGCATCGCTCTCTTTCTATTTTGAAGTTGAGACCTCTCCACCTGACAAGAAACAGAAAGCCCTGTCGGAATATGAACAATCCTCACTGCTGTTTCCCTCTTATTTGCATTCTGCCCACCTGGCCCTGATGATGTAAAAAAATCAATTTTTAAATCATCCTCATCAATCTCAATATCCTTCATCTCAACTTCTTCAATTTCTGGCATCATTTCTATAAGAGCAAATGATGTATGTCTCAATTTTTTAGCATCAAATGGGGAAACCCTCACCAATCTATGAACTCCTGCTTCGTTCTTGAAATAACCAAAAGCAAACTTCTTATCTATCGCGATAGTGATATTTCTCAATCCTCTTTCACCCTTAGCAAGAGGAGAACTTCCCGCCTCATCTGAATAATGCTGGTCTAAAACAATATAAGGCCATCTCTTGTCCTCAAAATAACCGGCATACATATTGAAAAGCATCCGAACAAAATCTTCGGCATCATGACCACCCTGTCCAGCAATAATAGTCATTATTGCCTTCCTGCTATCATATTTACCAGAGAGAGAATCTTTTAATAATTCTTTCTCTAATTTTTTATTTAATTCATCGGCTTTTTCTTCCAGCTCCTTTTCTAAATCATTATCGCCAGCAGATTCTTGGGCTAATATTATTAAATCATCATTTTCTTTTTCTAATTCATCCCATATCATTGCCTCATCTTTTAGGTCATCTAATTCTTGACTCATATTACCTGCAACTTCAGGGTTATCCCAAAAATTCGGTTGGCTGGATAATAATTCTATTTTATTTATCCTTATTTTTTTTTGTGGAATGTTTAGTTTCTCTTTTGTTTCGGAAATCATTTTTTTCATCCCCAATAATCTCTCCATTAAGTTTGTCATATATTATATTTTAACACATTATTTTAAAATTAAAATTAGCCACTCAACATATATTTATTTTTTTTCTAAAACCTTTTGCCTTTGACCAACTCAAAAGATTATCATGAGCAAATCTTCCTATCAAAACACCAAAATCAACCCCCTCAGAATCCGCAAAATATTTAGCATCATCAATACTTAAAGATTTTTTTAAGATTAGTTTTTTGTATCTATTTTCAGAAATAAGAATGTTGGCGGCGAATTTGTCTGCTTCTTTTTCTTCTTTTATATTTTTAGTATTTTTATCAAAATCAAGAAAATTTTCCTTTTTACCATGCAATAGAATATGGCCAATTTCATGAAAAAAAGTAAACCAAAAAATATCACTATAAGTTCCCCTAGAATTTAATTGTATCAATGGGTTGTCGCCAATCCATCTAACCGCTCCATTAACTTTTGTATTTTTAAAGTATGGAGTATAAACAACTAAAACACCGCATTCAGCACAAGCATCCTGAAGACTTTTGTAAAAATTATTTGGTAAAAATGTTAATTTTTTTAATTCAATTAATTTTTCTTTTAACTTTGCCTTATCAAATTTCCCAACATTTTTTATTTTTTCAGATTCTATCTCCCCAAAACGAAGCCATGAAGAAAGGGAATAATTATTAATATTGCCATTTGATTGCCTAAAAGCTATTTTTTTTATTTGTGTAATATATTTTAGAGAATTTACTCGAAAAAAATTAAATAGATTTTTAACTTGTTCAATCAAAATATTGGTATCTTCAACTAATCCAAAACTAACAAGTTCTTTATAGTTATATTTCTTAGCAATCGCAATTTCTTGCTCATCTCTTTTATTAGCCAAAATACGGCTTTGAGCAATATCATAATTGCCCTGAAGAGAATTCCAAAACTCAGCCGATATCCCAATAGCCCGTTCCAATTTAATAGCTGTATCAGGTGTAATTGGAGACTCGCCATTAATAATTTGACTAATATGTTTTTCCCCCAGTCCCGTTCGTAAAGAAAGCTCCACTTGAGACATTTTTATAAACTCAAGATTCTCATCCAATGTTTTCCCTGGATGAATTATAAAATTTGGATTATATTTAATGTCTTTGTTAATCATTTTTTTAATATTATTTATGAGAATTAAATATTTCGTAAATTTCTATAGATATAATTTGTGCATAATTATCATATTCACAGGTCGGACAAATTATCAATCTTTGAGGATGAATAAGATCTAAAGAAAATAGCCCCTTTCTTTTTCCGCTATGCTCATGAAAACGGCAAGCCGGTGGCAAACATTGAGGATTTTTAGCTGCCTGTAATTCTGATATTCTCTGATTGATTTTATCTGCCATCTTTCTTCCATAATGGCGGGTTAGAGATTTATCATCTTCAAGCAATTTTCTTATTTTTGTATTTCTATAGCTTATTTCCATGATATCATAAAAATTTACAGAATGCAATTTTTGTTTACCTGATAAGTAAAGTATATTTATGCATATATTTTTCATCTATCATCTATTTAATATCAAAAATTATTTCTTATTATAAACCATTATTTAAAAATTGCACTTCAATAAGAGGAACTATTGCCACAAGGGGAACCAGATTCGGAGGTTGAATTGCTCTTCGGACAGAGGAAGTCCGTAGCTAAGTGGGGCGAAGAATACAAAACTCAAAATAATTATTATTAAAATAAATAAAATTAGAGCAGGCCATTTTCTCAAATATTTCCAAATCAAAAATCCCAAACCAATTATGGCAAATAATAAAGATGGGAAATAATGATAAAGAAAAGCAACACGAGAAACAAAAATATAAGCAGATAAATTAGCAAAATATCCTAATAATATAATTAATATCGGGAAAAAATATTGGCTAATATTTTTATTTTTTAAAATTTTTAAAGATAGTTCCTTAATCCACCACAAAAGCCAATACAAAATAGATAATCCCGCCAACCACCAAAGAATAGGATTTGATTGAAGATAAATTCTCGCTAATTGACCGCCACCCATTGCCTTATTCCAATAATATATCGGCCTTTCTGACATTGGCCAACTGGACCATTTAGAGCCATACGAATGCTCAGCAGTGAGTCCGGCATTAGAAATAAGCATCACCTTATTTAGCTCAAAAAATCTGCCCCAAAAACCTAATGGCTCTATCATTCCTCCTACATTTTCATTGCTACCAATCAGTGTTGCCTTAAATCTTGAACTCATATAATCATTTCCATCTCCAGAATAAGAAAGGATTCCTAAGTGAATTGCAAAAATTAAAATATAAAAAATTGCTCCTATTATAAGTATTACAAGTGATGTTGAAATAAATCTTTTGATTTTATTATCTCTTAAAGCGAGCCATATCAAAATTACTCCCACTACTCCTGAAAATAACAACCCCGTCCATTTCACTGAAAAACTGGCTGATAATAAAACGGCTGATAATGATGTCCAGAGAAAATATTTTTTCGACCATAAATTGAAAGATAATGATTTTAAGAAAAAAGCCACTCCTAAAATTCCAAAAAAGAGGAGAAATATGTCGGTCAAAACAAATCGAGACTGAGTGAGTATTGCATTATCAAATATTACAAACAGACCTGATAGAAGGGCAATCCATTTAGCATTATTTTCCCCTTCTTCACCCTCTAACTTTGACCTTGCTAAAATAAATCCATCTTTTGCTATAAATAATCTTTTTGCTAACCAATAAACTGCTAAAACTAAAAAAACACTAAATAAAGAGACAACCCCTCTCATCAATTTGAAAAAATTTCCGGTATATTCTGTTCCTATTTCCTTAAAATCAAAAACAATTGGTGGTTTTTGATTAAAAATCGCTGATGAGCCGGCTAATATTAATTTTGCTAAAGGGGGATGGATGTCAAAATAATACTCTCCTTTAAAATAATCTGATGTAAATTTTGCGAAATAGACTTCGTCAAAGACTATTTCTGCTGGTTTTCCAAAATACCAAAATCTTGTGAGAATTGATAATATTATAAGTATGAATATGAGGGTCTTTTCTTTTTTTAGAAATTCAAATATCTTTATTTTTTTCATACCCTGATTTTAATATATAATTCTCTAAATTAAAAGTTGAGCATGTCACCCCTCTGCCCGCGATGGCAAAAACGAGACTACCCCCCCCCGCCTACGGCGGGGGGGGGATTAAATATCATGCTTATTTTTCATCTCCTGATTTTAATATACATCCCCATAAATAAAAATTGCCAAAAAAACTAAATGATTTGCCATGATGAGGAGACGAAGATGATGAGGGATAGGATTATTACTGAAGCAACCTGAATTATAAACTTGGCACCAAACTTACTATCTTGCCAAAGAATTTCTAAAAATTCACTAACAATATATGAGCTCAAAACCCAAATTCCAGCCAAACTCAAAAAATTTATTGGGAGCAAGGAAAGAACCCATCCTAATTCCAGCATTATTAAAGTCGCTACGAATGATGAAAGCCAAGATGACTTATTGCCAAATAAAAATCTTTTTCCTTCAAGAATTATAAGAGGAGAGATAAATAGTATTAATTGCTTAATAAAGAAATTTTCTAATGGTCCCAAATAAAAGAACCAAATTGCTATATATATTAATGATATATAAAAAATGACTGACAATACTTGTTGCCTGAAAATAGATTTTTTTTGAAAGAATCTACTAATTAAGAAGAAAAAGATTATCAAAATCAAAATCCAAAATTCTTTCCATAATAAATCCATATTAGACCACCTCAAGAAAATAAGTGATAAAGTCAATATCATTGTTGGAGAAAATATGATTGAAAATTTTTTCAATTCTTCATTGGCTAATTTCCTCCAATTATAAAAAGAAAAAATTGCTAATATTATTAGCCAAAAATATGAAAATTCAGAAAATATCAAAAATTGAGATATTGTCAGAAATATTATTGTTATTATAGATAATGCCATTTTTATTTATTTAAATTTGGTGGTAGTCGTTTTTTAATCCAACACCACTCAACATCTCATAATCATTACTATTCTAACAAAAAATAAATAAAATCAAATAAATTTCTTCAAAATTGAAATAGCTTTTTTTATTTCTGCTATTGTATTAAATTTCCCAAATGAAAACCTTATACTTCCCCTCACCTGCTCACCGCTCAATCCCTGAGCCGAAAGAACATAAGAAGGAGTAATTGCCCTTGATGAACAGGCCGAACCAGCAGAGACAGCCAACCCCTTCAAATCTAATAATATCAATAACTCATCAGATTTGCTTTTGGGAAATTGAATATTCAAAATATGAGGAACGATTTTTTCATCCCCGGAATTTAATATCAAGTCTAGGCTTATCTTCTTTAATTCTTCTAAAAAATATTTTGATAATTTATCTATTTTATCAATAGATTTCTCTTGATTTTCTCTAATCAAATCCACGGCCTTAGCCAAGCACATCGCTCCAAAAACATTTTCCGTCCCAGCCCGAAGTTTATATTCTTGGTCGCCACCAGTGATAATAGGCAAAATATTAACCGAATTTTTTATAATCAATCCTCCTATCCCCTTTGGGGCAAATATCTTATGCCCCGAAAAAGAAATCATATCAACACCCAAATCATCAATTCCACCCTTCAAATAATGAATGTATTGTGTAGCATCAGTATGAAAAATTGGTCTCTCTCCCCATTGGTTTTTTATTTTTTCCAACCCCCTACTTATTTCCTTAATTGGTTGAATTACCCCTGTTTCATTATTTGCCACCATTACAGAAATTAAAATAGTGTTTTCTTTAATAGCCGATAAAACATTTTTCGCCTCTATCTTGCCAAATTTATTTGGCTTTATTAATGATACTTCTACCCCTTTTTTTTCTAAGTCTTTTATTGTTTTTAAGACTGATTTATGTTCTATTTCAGAAGAAATAATATGTGGGGTTTTTTCTTTTTGAGAAATAAAAAAATCAATTACTCCGCGAATTGCTAAATTATTTGATTCTGTCGCCGACCCAGTAAAAACAACTTCTCTTGGTTGGCAAAGAAAAAAATCTGCTATTTTTTGCCTTGATTGATCTAATGTCGCCAATGATTTTTGTCCAAAATAATGAATGCTGGAAGGATTTCCAAACTCATCAAATCCTTTTTTAGCAAAGGATAATATTTTCTTGTCTATTGGGGTAGAGGCGGCATAATCCAAATATATTCTCTTCATTTTTTGATTATATCATTTTTTCTCATTTCTGTCCGCCATAAACAAAAAGGTCCTCTCGGCAGGAATCGAACCTGCATTTCGGGATCCGCAATCCCGTGTTCTATCCATTGAACTACGAGAGGCGATAATTAAAACATAAGAAAATTTTCTAATGCATCCAGTAAGCTATTCTCATATTCCTTCTCCGGCAAATAATTGATTAGAAAATTACCAATCTCATCTTTATTGTCCTCATAAGGAATAACTAAAAACTTTTGCCCAAACTGACTTGTTTCCAAAACCAAAAAATCCTCATCTCCCCGAGGAATAAATCCAAATCCTTCTATTTGACTAAAATTATATCTCTTTCTGCCAATATCAATGCCAAAAGAAGATATTTTCACAATAAATTTTTTTCCTTCTTGCCTATTGATGATAATATAGACAAATATGGAAAGAAAAATAATCCCCAAAAAAAGCCAATTTTTTTGAATTATTGAAATTATAATAAAAATAATAGCAATAATAAAAGTCACTAAATACCAAAGAAGGCTTTTTCTTTTTCTTGATTCAGTAATTGTCCAAGAAATTATAGATTTATCACCTCCTTCCTTCTTCTTTTCTATTACCTTACCAATACTTCCACGAACTAACTGATTTTCTTTTTTTCTTAAATCTATTGTTTTTTTTGAATTGGGCATATTTTATTAATAATAATTGTTAAAATCTATAACTTCAAATCAACCCTTTTCTCTTCTTTATTGATTGAGTCGATTATAAAATTATAATTTTTACCCAATTCTAATTTCTCTTTCATTTTTTCTAAATCTTCTGGCTCAGAAATTTTAATAAATCCATACAAATCATCCTCCATCTTTATCAAAACCCCTGATGGAATAAACTTATGAACTAATCCATCTATCTTCTGCCCATCCTCATACTTGCCAACCTTTTTAAACCATGGGTCCTCTTGAATCGCCTTAAATGATAATTTTAAATCTCCTCCTCTTGTTCCAATTACCTTTGCTTGATATGATTTTTCTAATTCTAATTTCTCTAATTCCTCCCTGTGATCTCCCCAGCTGATTTCTTCCAACGGAATAAATCCTGCTACCTCATCGTCTAACTTCAAGAAAGCACCAGATGATAATTTTTTAATCAAATTTCCTGTAATTATTTTTCCTGCAGGAAATTTTTCTTTAATTACTTCCTCTTTTTTCTCATCCTCAACTTTTTTCTCTGAGAATATTATTTTTCCTTCCCTTGAATTAAAATCCAAAATCTTAACTGATATTTCACTACCAATTAATTTATGTAGTTCCGCTAATATTTTTTCCTTATCGCCGTCATCTACTTTTGGAAAATATTTAGAACTCATTTGAGATGTTGGAATAAATCCTTGTAGATTATTCACATGAATTATCAATCCACCACGATTTGCTACAACAACTTTTCCAATTACCGTTTCATTATTATTGATAACATCCTTAACCCACTTCCAATCTGTTTCTTTGTCGGCCTCTCTCATTGATAATTCAACAAAGCCCTTCTCATTATCTAATGATGTTATTTTTGCCTGCACGACATCGCCCTTATTTAATTTGTCTAATTCCTTTTCTGATGAAATATATTCTCTCCCCCAAATTATACCACTCCCTAAGTCGCCAAGATCTAAATAGACTGCTTTTTCAGTTTTCTCTACTATCTCTCCCTCCACCAAAAGTCCAACATTCAAATTGGGTGTTTTTAAAGCATGCCACCAAATTGGTTTTTGCTTACTTGAGTTTATTTTTATTGTATTCATATTGTCTTTTAGAATATCAAAAATATTCACATAAGTCAAAAAAATTGCTCTCTTTTAAGTCAAATGCGACACAGCAAATTCTTTTGCTTATTCTTTTTATATGGACTATATGTCCTAATGCTTGATATGTATTTCTTAGCATATTCTTCATATTTTTAGATTTCCCACCAAAAATGGCACATCCGCCTTTGGCGGGCGGATGAGTATGCTTCGCGGGCAGTATGTTTGCTTCAGGTAGAGAATAAAAAGACAAAGCAATTATTCTATTTCTTAATTGAATTTATAGATAATGCCATTATAAACCAAAAAAATCCGCCTATTGACAAATAGATTTATATATGCTATATTTATATTGGATATCAGATGTAAAAATTTAAGATAAGGAGAATGAAAAATGCTACCAGAAAGAAAAATATTGGTAACAAAAAAGGAGATGATTGATGATGCTTTGAATAGTGATTATTTCTTTGAAATTGAGGTGTGGCGATCTTCTGATTTTAAGAAAACTTGTTCAGTCAAAAGTAATGTGCCTAAATTGGTAAAAGAAATAATTATTGAATATTTAGACAAATTAATTGATTTGAAGGGAGGCATATCGTCAAAACAAAAAAGCCCTAATCATTCAAAGATTATCGTCGCCTTTACAAATATGAGAAATATTTTGATGGAAATGGAAACAATAAAAGAAATCTCATTGTTGGCTGATCTTCTAGGATTTGAAATAAAATTGAACAATAGTGATCCATATAGCATCTTTTAAAATCACAAAAAATAGCCCCGCCTTGTTAGGAGTATTAACGAGGTCGGGCTTTTTTATTATTTAAAAATTTAAAAACTACTCTCTCGGGATTTGGTAGTATCTTAATATATACTCAGCTAATTCCTTAAAGATAGGGATGGCGGTTTGACCAGCAAAGCGGTCTCTCTTAGGTCTATCAATCTTCACAAGAATAGAAAATCTTGGATTTTCTGCTGGGGCAAAACCAAAAAATGAATGAATCGTATCCATCTCCGAATAATTTCCAGTATCATCTGGCACTTGAGCAGTTCCAGTCTTACCAGCAACATTATAACCCTCTATCTTGGCAACCATATTTTCCTCAACAGCATTAACAAGCATTACCCTCAACATCCTTGAAGTATCCTCACTCATCAATCTTTCGCCTTCCTGATAAGAAAGAGATAATTCTTCGCCAGTAGAAATATCCCTCATCTTATCAATCACAAATGGCTTCATTTCCACTCCTCCATTGGCGATTGAAGATAGTGACGAAAGAAGACCTAATGGAGTAACCGAAACACCTTGACCAAAAGAAGCAGTCGCAAAATATATATCTTGAAAGCCCTTTAGATTAGAAATATTTCCATAAACTTCGCCGGGCAAATCAATGCCTGTTTTTTGATCAACCCTAAAATTTTTCATAAAGTGATAGAAAATATCATGCCCCATTAAATTTTCAATAAAGACAACCCCCGTATTCAAACTTTTTGCCAAAACATCACTCACTGATTGGACCCCATGAGACTTTAAATCCCAATTCCTTATAGTCCGACCATCAATCCTCACCTCACCCCTATCTTGATATGTTGTTGTTGGTGTGATTTTATTTGATTCTAATCCAGCAGCAACAGTCAATAATTTAAAAGTAGAGCCCGGCTCGTATGTCGCCTCAACCGAAGGATTTGTAAAATTATCTAATGAGTATTGCGAATAATTATTTGGGTCAAAGGAAGGATAATTTGCCATCGCCAATAATTTTCCTGTCTTTGGGTCTAAAACAATAACACTCCCGCCTGTTGCATCCTGCTCTAAAACAGAATCCTTCAATAATTTTTCTGCTTTAAATTGAATATTAAAATCAATTGTTGATATTAAATCATAACTTCTTCTTCCAAAGATAGCATTTTTCAAAGTCGCTATTCCCAAAAATCCACCCTCACTCACAGAAAGTTTATCGTCATAATATCTTTCTACTCCGTATTGCCCAGAAAAATTTTGAATATCATCCCTCACAAAACCAATTGTTTGAGCGGCTAATTCCCCGTAAGGATAAAATCTTTTAATTTCTTTGTCGGCATATACACCCTTAATACTTAAACTTTTTACCTCTCTTATTTTTTCATCATCTACTTTTTCCGCAATCATCTCAAATAAGTCTCCTGTTTTAGAAACTTTTCTCATTATCTCTTCCTCTTCTAAATCAAAAATTTGAGATAATTTTTTTGATACTCCCCCTTTTTCATCATCTAATATTTCTTCGGGGACAACAAAAACGAACCAAAAATCTTTGTTGATTGCTACTGGTGTTAATTGATTATTGGCATAATCTTGAAAATATATTTTCCCTCTTAATCTCTGCCACTCGCTTTGGCTGTCATTAAATTGGGATGATGCTTTCGCTGAGAACTTTTCTCTTTGGGCTATTTGGAGATTATAGAATCGAGAGATAGAGAGTAAGGCGAATATAAAGAATGTTCCTATTATCAAATGAATCCGCCAATTTTTTTTTATTTCTTTAATAATATCTCTAATCATTTTATTTATATTATTCCCCTCTAATAGAGGGGTGCCACAGCCCCTGTAAGTCAGGGGCTGGGCGGGGTGTTTTTCTTCGCCCACTATATAATAATTATACAACGACAAAGCCAAACTTGACAAATATATTTGTGTATGCTTGTATGATTACAGGAGGTGACATGTCTATTAATATCAAATATGATACTGATGTTTTGCTTGAATTAGAAAACAAGTGGAAAAAAGTTATTGAAGAATTGTTGAAAAAATTATTCAGCGAATGTGATATTAAAATATCAACACACTTTTCTAAAAGAGGAGAAGAAGAGACTAAAAAAATTTTAATTCTTGAATCCACTGTTTATCCAATTAAGAAAATTGCTCATTATCTATCAAACGGGCAATACCTGTTAATCCTTTCAAAAAAAGATATTGAGAATATTTATCACTATAAAATATTCAAACTGGATAATAAAATCACACAAGACATTTTTTCTCTCATATAATCTTTTTTCAAGCCATCAATCAATAAAAAGCCCGGGGTGGGGAGGGAATCTTTTCTCTCTGCCTCGATTTTTTATCTAAAAAATATTCAGCAGTGAATATTTCATTTGACAAATTTTTTATTTATGCTAATATAGTGTCGAGTTTCAAGTATAAAAATAAAAAACGGAGGTGTTAAAATGGGGAAAAATAATGAGTTGCCAATCGGCAAAGGCAGATTTCCATTGAATTGCGGGCATTATGTTCGGCATTGGGATAGTCGTGTTTATATATACAGACTTGTTCCCGTTCGTGATGCCAATGGCAAAAAGAGATTATTGCTCTGTCGCCAAAATCTAGTCAATGTAGGGAGTGGAGCAAAAACAATGTGTTATGAATGCTCTAAGAAAAAAGAAGAAGTCAGGAACGGAGGTAGAAAATGAGTGGTAAAATAAAATTAGATTGTGGGCATGAGGTGTCTTCAGAAAATTATATTTACTATCTTCGCCGACACGATAAAGACTGCAGAGAAAATTATTGCATAATAAAAGCACGGTATACAAGAAGAAAGGGCGGTGTTAAGAAAATTTGTGAAGACTGCTATCATGAAAAATTTCCAAATGATAAATAAAAATTAGAAAAGAGGTGGAAAATGAGGAAAATAAAATTAGACTGCGGATGTAAGGAATTTTCTCACTATTTCGCATATCACTGCCCCCCCCAAAAAGATTTTGGTATAGCGGATAATTATGATTTGAGACAGGTGAAAGATGTTGTGGGTAATGGCGGTCGCACAATTTGTGTCCGGTGCTATTATTTAAAATTTCCTGAGAAAGAAATAGTGACCCATGTATGGTAGTGATGAAAATTATTATTAAGGCGGGGATGCTTGAGATTTCAAAATCTCACTCAGGCACCCCATTTTTTATTTCTCAAAACAATCTAACTAATATTCAAATTGGCAAATCTTTCCCCTTCTTTGCGGAGGAGGGGATATTTTTTTAAGGAAGGATCCTCCTTCAATATCTCCATTGCCTTATCCTTCGCCAAACTAACAATAGAAATATCCTTTATTGCCTCCATTAAATAATCAGGAAATCCAGATTGCTTTTCACCCAAAAATTGACCCGGTCCCCTTGTCTTCAAATCAATCTCAGCCAACTCAAACGAATCTTTCGCTTGGGCAATTTTCTTTAACCTATTTTGACTTTCCTTACTAGCATTATCGGCAAATATAAAGCAATATGATTGATGCGGTCCCCTGCCAACCCTTCCCCGAAATTGATGTATTTGAGCCAATCCAAACCTTTCCGCCCCTTCAATAACCATAACAGAGGCATTAGGAAAATCTATTCCAACCTCTATCACGGATGTTGATAAAAGAATATTTATCTTATTTTCTTGAAAATCAGACATTATCCTTTCTTTTTCCTTACTCTCTGTCTTGCCTGAAATCATTGCAATATTGAAGCCAGAAAAAACCCTTTTTAACCTTTTATATTCCGACTCTATATTCTTTGCCTTTATTTTTTCTGACTCTTTGATAAGGGGACAAATAACAAAAACCTGCCTCCCTTTTTTTATTTCATTTCTTATAAAATCATTTGCCTTTTGCCTATTTTTTGAATCCACAATTTTTGTGATGACCGGCTTTCTTTCTTTTGGTTTTTCTCTAATAGAAGAAATATCTAAATCGCCCCAAATTGTGAGGGCTAATGTTCTTGGAATTGGTGTAGCCGTCATTGTCAAAAAATGAGGAACTATCTTATTTTTAAGAAGATGTCCTCTTTGCCTCACTCCAAATCTATGCTGCTCATCAACAACTACCATCGCCAATTTTTTAAATTGAATATCTTTTTGAATTAAGGCATGAGTCCCAATGATAATATCCACTCCCCCATCATTTATTTTTCCCTTTAATTCTTTTTTTGATAATGAATGATGAGAGATTTCATCTGTCTCAACCCATTTTGATTCCTTTGCTGTGATAAGCCCTAACCTCACATTGAAATTTTTCAAGTGAGAATAAAAACTATTAAAATGCTGCCTCGCCAAAATTTCGGTCGGCGCCAATATCGCCGTTTGAAAGCCTGACTTCGCAGTTGCTAATGCTACTAATATGGCAATAATTGTTTTTCCAGAGCCGACATCTCCTTGAAGAAGACGATTCATCGGGAATGGTCTCTTGATATCTTTTAGAATTTCAAAGGCAGATTCTTTTTGTGATGGGGTCAAATTAAATTCTAATGAATCGGCTAATTTTTTTAATTGCTCTAAATTTGAACTGATTTGAAATGATTTATTTTTTTCCTGTAATTTTCTCTCTTCAAAAACTGCTAATTCCAAGAGCAGTAAATCGGCAAACGCAAACCTCCTCTTTGCTAATCCAATTTGTTCAAAATCACTAGGAAAATGAATATTTTTTAAAGCAATTTTTAATTCCGGCAAATTGACTGATTTTAATATCTTCTGGGGAATTGGGTCATTTTCAAGATTTGTATTTTTTAAAGCATTGCGGATAATCTGCCTAATAAATCTTGATGTTATTCCTTTTGTCTCTGAATATATTGGCAAAAATCCACTTGTCTCTTTTAATTCTGTTTTATCATCTGTTATTTTTTCAAAAAATGGATTAGAAAAATGTAGCACTCCATCTTTCTCTGATATTTTTCCCGCCAAACTTATTTTGTCTCCTATTTTTAAATTTTGGGCTATTCTTACTCCAAACCAAATCGCCCCTATCGTTTCTTCTTGATCGCCAAAATTTAATGGGTCGTCGTCTATATTATCTGATATTTCGGCTTCTGTTATTAATATTTTTCTTTGCCATGAGTATCTTGATGTAATATTCGTTATTCTTCCGGCAATAGTTGCTGTTTCTCCAAATTCAAGGTCTTCAATTTTTTTAAAATTGGTAAAGTCTTCGTATCTTGCGGGGAAATAAAAAAGGAGGTCGCGAATATTTTTAATTCCAAGTTTTTCTAATTTCTCGGAATAATATTTCCCCACCCCAGAAACCTCTGATATTTTCGTTTCAAATTTTAATATTGGATTATCCATAAATAATAGACGAAGCATCACCCCTCCCCTCGCAAAGTATGTTATCCGCCTTTGGCGGGCGAGGGGAGGGGTGATATTATTCTTGCTCAAATTTAATATATTCCCAAAACCTAATTCTTAATAAATTAATTATACTCATCAATCCCAAATTTGACAAATATATTGATATATGATTAGATATAGACAGGAGATCAAAGGGTATATTATGCCCTATAAAAATAAAATATAAGAGAAATAAAAGATTGTACAGGAGGAAAAATGAAGATAATAATTTTCTTTTTTATTGTAATTTTGTTATTTGGGACATTGAGTTTCCCAACATATAGAATACTAGCCAAAGAAGATCAAACACTCACGGAGGGGGTATTTGATTTTTCCAGCGATCAATGTCCGATTTTCATTTATCTTACTTATCGCTGTCAAGAACAAAAAAAAGGAAATATTCCAAACAGATATGTATTCTCTAATAATGTTGAGAAAAAATTTCTTTTTTTTAAAAAATTTCCCGAGGATAATAAAATATCTTTCCTGATTATCATAGTGAAAGAAACAATCACTATAAAAAATAGCGGGTTAAAAATTTTGAAAATAAGATGCTGGGCGGAAGAAGTGAATATTGGAGAAAGTCTTGATTTTAGGGAAATTCTAAAAGAGCGGGGCGGAAACCTAAAAAGCGAGGATATGTTTTTGATATCAAAAACATATGGTTTTCAAAATGAGGAATTTGACAGCTTGCATATCTCATTAAGAGAAGATAAATGCTGGCAAATCAAAAATGGTTCATACGATTCAGAAAAATATCCTATTTTTTGGATAGATGTCCCTTATAGCTTTAATCAATGAATCTAAGTCATGGGAGTCAAAATTAATTATTGATAATATTTTAATTTTACTCTCATGGCTATTTTATTTAAGAAATTAATTCTTAATAATCTCAATTGCATCAACTGGGCAATTATCTCTTGCCTCCTCTTGCTTATCAATACTATCTCCTGATACATCAATCACTCTTGATTTGCCACTATCTTCATCAATCTCAAATGTATTAGGTGCAATTGTAGCACAAAGACCACATCCAATACACTTATCTTTGTCTATATTTATATTTATATTTATATTTATTTTTATTTTATCGTTTTCCATATTTTTACTTCGCCTCGCCGAAGCCCCCTGCCCTGCCGTAGCTTTAGCGAAGGCGGGTTGGCGAAGGCGGGTATTATATTCTCCGCCTGAGGCGGACGGGAATGACAAGAGGGGGGTAATTTTTCTATTTCGTAATTCAAAGTTATTTAATATTTTCATAATAAATGAGAAATGCTCCTAATTGCTCCTAAAAATGGGGGTGTTAAATATCAAGTAAAATCCGCTTAAAATATAGGTATTTTAATTTTGCTCTTAATTGCTCCTAAAAATTTGGTTCATAATTTAATAACTTTTAATAAATTAATTACTAACATCCCTCAAATAATTATCAATGGCATTTCTTATCGCCTTGTCGCCTAAGACAGAGCAGTGAATCTTTTGGTCCGGCAAGCCACCTAATCTCTCTAAAATATCCCTTGGCTTTATTTTTATTGCCTCATCCAAAGTCATTCCCCCATTCTCAGTCACCATAACAGACAGCATTGATGTGGAAGCAATGGCCGAGCCACAACCAAATGTTTGCCATCGGCATTCCTTTATTTTTTCCGTTTTTGGGTCTATCCAAAGCCAAAATTTCATCATATCTCCGCAAACTGGATTTCCTGCCTCGCCAAAGGCATTAAATTTAAATTTGCCTATCTCTTTTTCTGATAAGAAGTTTCGGGGGTTAAAGAAGTGGTCTTTTACAATGTCATTATATACCCACGGAATATTATTTTTTTTTATTTTATCTTCCGCCATATTTTTTCCAAGACTTAAATGATGAGATTTCCCAAATTAATAGTTCTACTCACCCCCCGCCTACGGCGGGGGGTGAGTATTATTTACTCATAAATCATTTTGTCTTCCAAGACTTAAATGATGAGATTTCCCTTAATCTTATCACGATTTTTCTTAATTCCGAAACAAAATAATCAATTTGCTTCTTTGTGATGTCTTCCCCCAAAGAAACCCTCAAACTACCATGAATTATTTCTTGAGAAAATCCCATTGCCAACAAAACAGCTGACGGCTTTAATGATAATGAATTACAAGCCGAGCCAGTAGAAACACTTACCCCCCTTCTATCAAGCATCAATACAAGCGATTCGCCTTCTGTTCCGGGAATTATAAAGCTCGCGATTTGAGGCAGACGATTCTTAGGATCGCCGGTTAAGATTGAATAAGGAATTGCTCTTAAAACATTTTTAATAGTATAATCCCTTATTTCTCTTAGTTTTTTAACATTGCCCGCTAATCTTTTTTGATTTATTTCTATTGCCTTTGATAAGCCAATAATGCCCGGCAAATTCTCTGTCCCTGCCCTCATCCCTCTCTCTTGTTTTGCCCCAAAAATTATAGGAGATATTTTTATTCCCTTTTTGACATATAGCAGGCCCGTTCCCTTAGGGCCGCCCAATTTTCCCCCATTAATAGTCATCAAGTCAATCCCTAAATTTTTGACATTAAAATCTAAATAATGATTTGCTGCATCTGTGTGAAGCATTGCATGGGTTTTTGAAATTATTTTTGAAATTTCTTTCATTGGCTGAATTGTGCCAACTTCATTATTAGCCAACATCACGGAAACTAAAATAGTTTGCTTATCAATATATTTTTTTAACTGATTTAAATTGATTTTTCCATTCTTATCTACTCCGACAAATTCTATTTTGAATCCTTTTTTTTCTAAATATTCTAATGGCTTAATGATTGACTTATGCTCAATTGCAGAAGATATTATTTTTGGTTTTTTATATTTTTCGCCATACTCCCCGGCAATTCCTAATATTGCCAAGTTATTAGCTTCAGTCCCTCCGTTGGTAAATATTATTTCATCTTTTTCGCAAGATATTAAATCAGCAATTTCACTTCTTGCCTTTTCCAATGATAATTTTGCCCTTCTTCCTTCTTCATGAATTGATAGAGGGTTCCCATAATTATTTTTATTCGCCTCAATCATACTCCTTAATACCTCAGGCAGGATTGGAGTTGATGCCGCATTGTCTAAGTAAATTCTTTTCATTTTTTGATTATATCATTTTGTCGCATAAGATAGCAAATAATAATATAATAAATAATATTTTTTAAAAAATGGATATTTAATCCCTCCCGCCCCGAAGGGGCGGGAGGGATTTTGTGAGTAGGTAGCAAATAATACAATCAATTTTATCAGTCGAAATGAATTAAATTAAAATCAATCTCCTCTCGCAAAGCAAAGAAGAAAAAGACATCCCATAAGGAGTAGGAAATAAATAGTGGATATAATAAAAAAGAGGCAAAGATGCCTCTATAAAAACATTAAAGAATTAAACTAATTATCAGTGATAATCATTCTTGGCATATGAGATCGGCCGTTCCCATTTTGGGGAGTACCTTGAGAATGAGAATGATTATTCCCCTCACTCAAATTATCCAACTCACTTAACTCACTCTCACTTATTACATTTGATTCAATCTCATCATCACCATTATCATTAATAGTATCATCATTATTTCCACTCTCATCTATCTTATTATCAACGACATCATCATCAACTATTGCCTTTGATATTAAAACCTCTTCTCTCTCAACTTCTTTTTCTTGCTTATGAGACTCATCCTCTTTTTTCAATAGAGAATAAACGGACATCTTATTTCTATCTCTCTCTATTCTACTCAACTTTCTCTCCTCTCTTTTTTTAGATTGATTATTCCAAAATCCTTGAATAGCCAAAACCATACCTCCAAATATATTTTTAGAAGTTTTTTTATTATTAATATTTTCAGCATCCTCATTATTTATCAATCTCTTTCCAAAAATTAACCATAATAGTATTACCAACAGCAAAAGATTAAAAATAGAAATTCCTTCTGCTAATCCAATATTCAAGTCGCCAAATCCATCAAATAAAGAACCCAAAAAATAATTAAGTTTAAGAAGATTGCCGTCTTCATCAGACATATCTAATGAGTAAAGAAATGTTGTTGGAGTGGGTTGAGGAGACGGAGTTGGAGGAATATTTGGTGTTGGAGTTATTGTTGGATTGCTCCCCTCTCTGCCAAATACCGAAAAATATCCATCTGCGGTCCTACTCAATCCCACTACTATATTTGCGATGATGTCTCTTCCACCAGAAATGGTATTCCAAACACCATCCTTCTTTTCACTATTCTTCATTGAAAATGTCGCCTCATTAAATCCATTGGCATAATATTGAGGATAAGAGAATGTAACAGACATATCTTTTGACAAACTCACATCTGCACAATTTTCATCTTTTAATGTAAATTGGACAATTTTATTGCCAATCATTTTTAGATTGCCTATGTCTTTATTTAAGTTTGGTAAATTTGCTGGATCCTGAATAAGCATCCTCAAGGCTGCTGGTCTGTCAATTGATTGCTGAGGAATAATGGCCCTCACTGAAAAACCGTCCGCTAATCTCATCAAGCAATTTGCTCCACCATCTACGGTTACCCAACAAGCCGCCTGATATTGCGGAGTAGCAAAAACATAATTATCACACAAATATGGTGGGATTATGGGCGGGGTTGGAGATGGAGTAAATGTGGGAGTTGGCGAAGGAGTTGGTGTCTCTCCCGGCTGACATTTATTTCCACAGCCACCGGGCGGAGATGGAGATGGGGATGGGGATGGACTTGGGGATGGGGATGGGCTCGGGGATGGTGATGGGCTCGGGGATGGTGATGGAGTGGGAGTTGGTGTGGGAGTTGGTGTTGGAGTGGGAGTGGGAGTTGGAGTGGGAGATGGTGATGGAGATGGAGATGGGGATGGGGACGGACTCGGCGAAGGAGATGGACTTGGGGATGGACTTGGGGATGGTGATGGTGACGGGCTTGGGGATGGAGTTGGGGTAGGATTAGGACCAACAATTGCAGTATCTCCGGCTTTATTACTATGTGGCGACTGACCACCTCCGTTGAATGCCTGAATACTATAACAATAAAAAATCCCCCCTATTACATTATAATCAATATAAGATGTCTGATTTTTGTCAATATATATATATTTCCCCTGAATAACACCATGACAAGTCCCAGTAGATCTTCTAATACGAAAACCATTTTCATCATTTGAATTATCTTGCCACTGCAAACTTATACCCCCAGAAGAAAGGGCATTTGCTGTTAAATTTGATGGTGGGTTAGGTGAAGTAACGGTCGCCGATGATTTATCTATTGGAAAGGCAACCAACATCATTACTATCCCCGCCAATATTAAATTTATAAATAATTTTGCTTTCATAATTGACAAATATTTAATTTGATATATTTTTGCCATTATATCAGATAATAAAAAATTTGTCAAATATAACACCCTCTGATTAGATTCCTCCGACTTGACCGACGAATTGATAGACGGGCAAGACAACAGAGAGGGCAATCCCTCCAACAATAATTCCGATAACCAAAAGCATTATCGGCTCCACCAAAGAAACAAGAGACTTAACAGCAGTATCAATTTCTGACTCATAAAAATCAGCCAGTGTCACTAATATCTCTTCTGTGTGACCAGCTTGCTCTCCAACTGAAATAAGGGTTCTGATAGATTGAGGAAAAACCTCCTCCCCGCGAAATGCCTCTCCTAATGTGAACCCCCTCGCCAATCCTTCATCAGCAACCCTCAATATCGCCCTCTTCATATCTTGATGATTCATTGTTGTAGATGTTATCTTGAGATTTTCCAAAATTGGCAATCCTGATTTCATCAAAGAACCAAATGTTGCCGAAAATTGCTGATATGAAATTGTTTTCAAAATGTTTTTAACGACTGGTATTTTGTAAATTAATCTATCAAAAAATAGCTTTCCTGATGAAGAATATTTAAAAAGAATAAAGATTGCCAAAATTAAGATGCCGATGAATAATGCAATATAGCCACCAAAACTTGATGTGAAAGAAGAAACACCGAAAATAAACCTCGTTACTCCCGGAACTTTTATATTGCTCTCCAAGAACATTGAGGAAATTCTTGGAATGGCGAATGTTACAAGCAAAACCAAAATTCCCGCTGATGCGACAACTAATAATATTGGGTAAATCAAGGCAGACCTTATTCTTTGGCGGAGATCTCTTTGTTTTTCTAATGATTGGCTGAGGTCAGCAAAAATCTTATCTAAATTTCCTGATGTCTCCCCTGCCCTTATCATATTTGTAAAAACACTTGAGAACATTTTTGGATATCTTTCAAATGTCTTATAAAATGGCAAACCTTTTTCTAAATTTTCTCTAATCTCCAATAATAATGATTTCATTGCTGGCTTCTCAAAGTCATTCATTAAAATATCTATTGCCTTAAAGAGGTCTGTTCCTGAACGGAGCATCAGTGCTAAATACTTTGTTAAGAAAATTTTATCCGTGAGGGATATTGGAGAGCCAATAGTGATATTTAATTTTGATTTTAATGTTTTTGCCTCCTTTATTTTTAAAGGAGTTAGTCCTTTATTTTTTATAAATTCCAAAACAGCAGTGGCATCTTTGAAGTCGCCACTTGCCTCAATCATTTTCCCTGTTTTGTCTGATGCGGTGTAGTGAAATAGCATAGTTTTTCTTATATTTTATATTATAATTTTATCACATTTTATATTTTTATTGAAATATATTTGCCTATATAAAAGATGTGTGGTAATATCCTACAATAATAAATAATAGAAAATGATAGGTGTGAGATGGCCCTCCCCCGCCTTCGGCGGGGGAGGGCTCAAAATTAGACACTCTATCAGAATTAAAACAATAAATATGGATTATAAGATAAATAAATTGCCAAAATCAAAAATAGAAATTATAAATACTCTCACTCCCGAGGAAATGGAGATTTTTTGGGGACAGGCAAAAAAACAAGTATCTGCTGGAGCAAAAATAAAGGGCTTTAGGCCAGGGAATGCCCCGGCTGAATTAGTCGCAAATGAGGAAGAAATATATAATGTAGCCGCCGACTTGGCAATGAATAAAACATTCTTAGAGATAATTGACAATGAAGAGTTTGAGCCAATAGGACAAGCAAAGGCAGAAATTTTAAAAATATCCCCGAATAATGAATTTCAATACAAATTAACCATATCAATTTTTCCAGAATTTTCAGCCGGAGATTATAAAAAAGTAGCCCAAGAAATAATTGAGAGCAAAAAGGAAATAAAAATCAAGGAAGACGAGATTGAAAAATCATTAGATTGGCTAAGAAAATCAAGGGCAAAAACCATCGCCGTAAATAGACCATCTCAAAAAGGAGATTTGGTAGAAATGGAAGTATCATCATCTGATGAAAGCGGAGAAAAAAATGAGCCGAAATTAGAAAGAATAATATTAGGAGAATCAGACAATCTACTTCCCGGCTTTGAGGATGAAGTATTAGGATTGAAAACAAATGATGAAAAAGAATTTACTATAAAACTTCCTGAAAATTATTGGAATAAAGAAAAAATAGGGATAGAGGCAACATTCAAGATATTGGTAAAAAATGTTAGTGAAAGGCAATTGCCTGAAATAAATGACGAGTGGGCAAAATCATTGGGAGAATTTAAAACCGTCGCTGAATTAAAAGATTCAATAAAGAAAGGAATAACAAAAGAAAAGGAGATTAGACAAAAAGAGGAATTAAGAATAAAGATTTTGGAAAAATTAGGAGAAAAAGTTGAAATAGATATTCCGGAAGAATTAATAAATAGAGAAGTGGAAAATAAAGTTCAAGAAATAAAGAATGTATCAAGAGATAGTGGATTATCATTTGAGGAATATTTGAAAAGGATGGGTAAAGACGAGGAGAAAATAAGAAAGGAGATATTGCCAATGGCAGAAAAATCAGTAAAGGGTTATTTGATATTAAGGAAAATCGGGCAAGAAGAGAGTATTGCCATTGATGAGGATAAGATAAAGGAAGGTATGGAAATAATGTTGAGTCGCCTTCCAAAAGAAGAATTAGAAAAAGTAAATAAAGAAGGGCTTTATCATTATGTCAAAGAACAATTAATGAATGAGGAAGTATTCAAGGTTTTAGAAGGAGAGAAAAATAAAAGCGATGATTTGAATTAATATTTGGAGTGGGTATAATGAGTATTGATAAATAATCAAAGATATGGAAAACAAAAACAAAGATATTGAATTAAATTACTTAGTGCCAACCGTGATTGAAAAATCACAATTTGGCGAAAGGGCATATGACATATATTCTCGCCTTCTTAAAGAGAGGATAATATTTTTGGGTGGGCCTATTAATGATGCTGTTGCTAATATAATCATTGCTCAATTATTATTCTTAGAGCATTCTGATGCCAATAAGGATATTCAATTATATATCAATAGCCCTGGCGGAGTAGTGAGTTCTGCTTTGGCAATCTATGACACAATGCAATATATCAAACCATCTGTTTCCACAATTTGTATTGGTCAAGCGGCATCAGGAGGAGCAGTTCTATTAGCAAGTGGCGAAAAAGGAAAAAGATTGGCATTGCCTAATGCCGAAGTAATGATTCATCAAGTAATGGGTGGAGCAGAAGGACAAGCAGTAGATGTTGATATTGCCGTAAAGCATATTTTGAAATTGAAGGATAAGACAAATGAGATACTTGCCAAACATACTGGGCAGACAAAAAGTAAGATAGAGAAAGATACTGATAGGGATTATTTTATGAGCGCAGATGAGGCAAAGAAGTATGGTATTATTGATGATATCGTAAAATCCTCTAAGTAAGGTGAAATAAAGAGAAGTATCATCTTATCCTCTCAACATATTCGCCTGATTGAGTATTTATCCTCACAATATCACCCACCTCAATAAATAGAGGGACTGAAACTTTGGTGCCCGTCTCAAGGGTGGCAATTTTTGTTCCTCCCTGAGATGTATTCCCTCTTATATTAGGAGGCGACTCAACCACCTTCAGTTCCATCTTAATTGGCAACGAAACACTCATTATCTCACCCCCAAACTTTATTGCCTCTAATTCTATATTTGATTTTAAATATGGCTTTTGCTCCTCAATAACCTCTTCGGGCAATGAAAATCTTTTTGACCTATCTCCTAATTTTGAAAACCAAAATTCTCCTCTATGACTATAAATATATTCAATTTTCTCTCTTTCAATTTCCGCCTCATCTATGCTATCAGAGGGCTTAAAACTTCGCCCTACAACCGAGCCATTTTTTAGATTTTTCATTTTTACTTGAACAGAAGATCCCCCTCTTCCAATGTGAGAATGAGCCGCCGATAGCACCTGATAAGGCATTCCTTCAAAAACAATAAAGACCCCCTGTTTTAATTCATTTATAGACATATTTTTTTATTTAACGCTAATTACTTTAAATTACAATTACAAAAAATCAATCATTGTGGATAAGTTATTGTTTTTTTATTATTATCCATTATAATTAATATAATACTTGTGAGGGCATTAGCCCTCCCGCGGTCAATACTTAGTTAAACCGCAGACAAGTATTACAAAAAAGCATCATTTTTGGTGTTTTTTTGCTTACTCGTTCTCTAAATCCTTCCCGTAGTTCATGCTTTCTCTATTATTTTTGTCCTTTTTCCAAAAAGGTATGATCGTCCAAAAAAATTTCTGCCTTTTCCTTAATTTTTTTAAATTCTCCTTTATTAATTTTCATAGACAACAATTATTATATTTAATAAAAATATATAATATCAATTATTTTCCAGCCACTTATATATATCATAAAAATCTTGTGCTGACTTAACAAGTCCAGCTCTATATTTTTCAAATCTTGGTATTTTATTTTCTTGAATATGACTAATTGTAAAATCACACTTATAATCACCATTTGATCTTCTATGTAATTTTTTCCATAATATATCTTTTTTATAAACAGCCGTTAGATATATTTCGTTTGGAGTGATATCAATAAACAAAATAGCATCAAAATCCCTTTGCGAATGTAAATTTTCATGCTGAAATTGTCCACTATTAATTGTTATCGTAGCAAATTTAACTTCTATCTTTATGCCATTAGATATTAAATCCCAACCCTTTGTTTCTGATGTTGCGCTTTTATCATATTCAACCTTGCAACCAAAATCTCTTAAAATATCTACTGCTATTTCTTCTCCTAATTGACCTCTGTCGTCAATTTGTAAAAATTTAATATCTTCATATAAACTATCATTGAAATCAAATTTTTGAGGTGGCTTTCTATTTTTTAATTCCTTTATTTTTGCCAAAATAATATCTTTTATTTTCATATTTAATTAAATAAATTATTATCAAAATACCCAGCATTAATAACAACCCCCTCTATTAAACTAGTTCTTAAATTAAGGGCGGAATTAGTAGAAAGAAATGCAGTTTTCTCCCAATCATTATTCTTCAGTATTCTCTTTATTTCTCTTTTATTTCTCTTGATAACAACTCCATATCCTCTTTGATGAGGTAATTCATAAAAAGAATCATAAGATTTCATCCCTGAAAAAGTAGTTGATGGTAAATAAATATCGCAATTGCCTATCATTTTTTTATTTCTTGTATTAGACGGCAACCCGCCATCAGAAAGAGAATAAACTTTGATGAAATCGTTGCAAGTTTTTACTTCTTTTCTTTTTATTTTATTAATATTTATTTTAGTCCAAACTTGAAAAACAGTGTTTATTCTTATCTCTTCTCCATTTGGATAAACAAATAAATCGTCGGACAAATCTTCGCTGTGTGCTAATTGATAACCCCTCACCCTTTTACCAGCTACCCCCTTCCCATCACTCACGAATAATTGAGGGAGTATGAAGGCAACCATATCGGCAAAATCATAAGAATGATTCATAAAATCAAGGGCTAATTTTCCCCTTAATCCGAAGGGCGGATTTCCTACAACAATATATTTTTTACCGTCTCTTGGTCTCCATTGCAGATAATCTTTTTTTTCTAATTCATGGTATTCCTCATTGGTCAAAGGTGATTTTCTTGGATCAATATCAATACCAATTCTTTTTTTTATTGGTAATAATCTAAAAAAGTGTCCGCAACCAGCCGATGGTTCAATAAAAAAATAACGACTAAGATTAACTCCTAAATCATTAGCCACTTCTTTGAATTTATTAAAACAATATTCCGCTGTTTTTGGTTTTGTATAAAATTGATCCAATTTCATAAATCAATTATATCATAGATTCAAACAAAAACTAAACTCTCACTCAAAAAGTTTGATGCTTTGGGCACCTCCGCTCTCGCCTTTTTTCTCAGTATCATCGCCTTCTTTTTTTTCTGTCTTTGGCTTGCCGATTTTACCCAATGACTCCCTCAATGAATCTCTAAGTTCTGACAAATCCACACCCTTTCTCTTCGGTGGCTCCGGACCTTCTTTCTTTATACCACCCTTTTTCAATCCAACAGGTTTCATTAAAAGTTCCTCCATTTTTTTCTGGACAGATTCTTTTTTGGCTACCTCCTTTAATGGTTTTATAGGTCTTGAAACTTGCTTCATCTTACCCTCCTTTATCTTGTCCAAACAAGTTCTGCAATAGATCGCCCTCTTTCCATCTGGCTGAAAACTAAGACCAACCTCTTCTCCGCAAGCCCAACAATTATCCTTAAATTTTGCTTTTTCCTGCTTCTTTTTCATCTTTAATTGCCTAGCTGCCTCTTCGGCCTCCTCTTTCTCCGCCCATTCCTCGCTAATCATTTTTTGAACCTCTTCGCGAGGAGTAGAAAATCTCTCATGATTATTTTTCAATATCGTCTCCGCTAATCCATAACCCTCAGACATCGGAGCAGGAGGCAATGTCTCAGCCGAAAATGCCTTTGATGTAATTCCATCTATCATCAATTTTATATAAATATTATACTTTGATAAATTAACTAAATCATTTGCTGTAAATTCTGGCTCAAATTCTTTCTCCAACCATTCAGCATCTCCTGCTCCCACCCTAAAAACAGCAAGTGTGCCTATGTTTCCGAAAATAGCATTCCTCACTTCCTCGGGAAGTTGAGCAATATATTGATGTCCTATAACAAGCGAAAGGTGAAATTTTCTTGCCTCTGATAAAATAGCTGCAAATGATTCCGTAGCAAATGTTTGAAACTCATCTGCATAAAGAATAAAATCCCTTCTTTCTTCTTCTGGAATATCTGCCCTGCTCATAGCAGCTTGCTCCATCTTGCTAACCAACATTGCTCCCAATAAGGCAGAATTTGACTCGCCTATTTTTCCCCTTGAAATATTGGCAATCAATATCTTGCCTTCATCCATTATTTTTCTAAAATCAAATGATGATTTTTTTTGTCCAATAATATTTCTAATAACTGGATTTGTTAAGAACTGACCGACTTTGTTTTGAATCGGAGCAATGGCCTCAGTTTGATATCGCTCATTGTATCTTGTAAATTCTCCTGTCCAAAATCCTTTCACAACTGGGTCTTTCAAATTATCAACTATTCTTTTTCTAAATGGCTCGTCGGTGAGAAGTCGCATTATTTCCAATAATGTTGCTCCGGGTGTTTCGATTAGGGCCATCAATGAATTATTTAAAATATATTCCATTCGAGCACTCCAAACATCAGGCCATATTTTTTTGAAAATTCCTAAAATTCCACTCGCCATCAAATGTCGATGCTCCTCTGACTCTGTTTCTAATGGATTAAATGCTATTGGAAATTTCATATCTGATGGGTCAAAATAGACGACATCATCAATTCTTTCAGGAGGGATAAAGTTTAATAATTTTTCAGCAGTGTCTCCGTGAGGGTCCATAAAGGTGAGGCCATGACCGGCTTTAATATCGCTTATTATCATATTTTCCATAAAGACTGTTTTTCCGACACCTGTTTTTCCAATAATATAAATATGCCTTCGCCTATCATCTAATTTGATACCGAATTTTTTTCTTTGATTTCTAAAATTTGTCTGAGCTAGTATTGTAATTTCTTTTTCTTTTTCACCCATAGATTTTTTTGCTTCGCCTCGCCGAAGTTTTAACGAAGGCGGGTTTCACCTCGCCGAAGTCTTGACGAAGGCGGGTTTCACCTCGCCGAAGTCCGCCAGAGGCGGATATTTTATCTTGACGGAGGTGGCACATCCGCCTCTATTAATAATTACCATTATAAATCAAAGATTATCTCATCCATTGACAAATATACCTATTCGTGATGATAAGTTATCCTTTGATTTTTTAATATATTTTTGAGGCACACCCCACCCCGAAGTATGCTATCCGCCTTTGGCGGGGGACGGGGTGTATTCACTCATCTTAAAATAATATCAAAAATTTTCCTTGATTTTTTAATATATTTTTAAGGTCCACCCCGCCCCTTTGGGGCGGGGTGTATTCTCCTGTCTTAATGATTTAATTAAAAATTTTCCTTGATTTTTGGTAATATTTTTGAGGCACTCCCCGCCCCTTTGGGGCGGGGAGTATTCTCTTGTCTTAATGATTTAATCAAAAAATTTCCCTTGATTTTTAATTATGTTTTTGTAAAATATAAGAGTATTAATATATCTAACTATTCCGCGGTAGCTCAATGGTAGAGCAACTGGCTGTTAACCAGTGGGTTGCTGGTTCGAGTCCAGCCCGCGGAGCCCTGTACCATACGGTACAGGGCGGAGTCCCTCTTGAATGAAATCTGTCTTATGCTGAATTGATAAAAAAAGAGAGCCTTTATGAAACCCGTCCTGTATTATTTTTATGTTTTTTGTTTATATACTCCAAAGTTTAAAAAATGGTTGATGCTGAAAGAATATTTGAAAAATCATATTTTTGAGTGAGCGAAACAAAAAAGACTTTGTGCCCTTTTATCAAAACATCTGCTTGTTTTTCTTTTATTTCATTATGCTTTTTAGAAAACATCTTGCTTGTAATCCTTTTTCTGTTGGCTTTAATATTTCAATATCTTTTTCCATATAGGTAAATTATATCATAAAATTAAAAAAGACAAGCAATAGTCTTGTCCAATACAAGATGAGCCCCAAATGAGTATTGATTACAATACAAAATGAGCCCAAAACAAGCCCATTTTGTAAAAAATGTGAGTTTAGACATAATAAAGGTTATGCATATCATTATGGAAAACTCACACCCAT
>JBFEPE010000008.1:0-30371 GCA_041550235.1 Minisyncoccia bacterium | reverse complement strand
CCCATCTTTTTTTAATTTTTCTATTAAATATAAAGTAGCCGTCTTTAATCCCGAAAAGGAAAAATCAAAACTTTTGTCGTGCATCATTGGACGAGGCAATTTGATATTGCTCTCTATATTTTTTTCGCTAATTTTTGCCATCCATTTTTCTGCTTCTTTTGAAATTGCTGGACCGCCGGGATATCCCAACCCAAGAAGCCTCGCTGTTTTATCAAAGCACTCTCCAGCAGCATCATCTCTCGTCTCCCCAATAATTCTATATTTTCCAATTTCTTTCATTAAAATTAATTGAGTATGCCCTCCAGAGACAAGAAGTGCCACAATGGGAAAATCAGATTTTTTCGGTAAATTATTTGGAGGGAGCCAATTTGCGAGGATATGAGCCTCTAAATGATTTACTTTCTCAATAGGGATATTCCAAAAATAACTCAATGCTCGGACGAGATTTATTCCGGGCCAAAGAGCTGGTTCCAATCCCGGTCCGTAGGCAATAGACAAAAAATCAATTTTTGGTTTTTTATATTTTTTAATAAATTCAATTGTTTTTTCTTTCAATTCGCCATCTCTCCTCAATATATTTTCTATTTTTTTTATTTGAGAGGGAGAAATAATACTCCTTTCTTTGGTTTTTAATTCAGAAATAAGTCCTGTGCTTTTTAGGGATAATTCCAAAATGGGGATTAGATTCTTTTGATGCTCTCTTTTTGCCAAAGAGGGAACGACACCTCCGAATGGGGCATGAATTTCTATCTGTGAGGATACTATATTTGAGATTATTTTTGCTCCGCTTTTGCTGTCTGATTTTAATATTGCGATGGCTGTTTCATCGCATGTTGTTTCAATCGCTAATATGTTCATTGTTTCAATAATAATCTATCCCCCCCAAATTTCCAAACTTTTTAATAAAATAAAAATAGGGTATAATGTTGTTAATATGGCAAAGATGAAGATATTCGATTTTAAAAAAGATGGTTTTTCTAGGAAAATAATCATAAGTGCAATTATTTTAGCTTTGGTAATAATCATTACCACCGTTTTTTTATTGGTTGTAAATAGTAGCATTAGCAAAAAATCAAAAGCAATCAATCAATTAAGAAGTCAAATATCAGAGATGAATCTTACCGGAGAGACATTTTCAGTATTGGCAAGAGACTTTCAATCAATCAGCCCTTATTTAGAAGACTTAAAAAACATTTTACCGAGCAGAGATAAATTACTTGATTTCAGTCAGGAGATATCAAATTTAGCAACATCCTTTGGGATGACTTCAAATCTGATATTTAAAGATGAGCAAGTTATAGAAAAATTGACAGCGGTAAATTTTTCCATTAGTCTTCAGAAGACAGATATTAATAACTTGATTAGTTTTTTGGATGCTCTTCATAAGAGTCCATATTTTGTTGACATCACATCATTTGATATTTCAGGAGTAGGGATAGAAAGAGTTGCTAGTGGAGAAAGAGAAATTTCTGTTGCTATAAATGGTCGGATATTTATAAGTGAGGAAATCTAATTATATGCTATGCCAATATTTGATTCAAAAGATGATGGGCTAAACCCAAAAGCAATAAGCAAGAAATCTCTTACGAGGCAAAACTTGATTTTTTTAATTTCAGGCATTATTATTATCGCAATTCTTATTGCCGTGGCTATATCGCAAATAACATTCTTGCTTGATAAGATAAATGAGGGAACGAAAATTCCTCCTATCCTAAACGGGAATATTAAAAGCTTTGATATAGACGGATTTAATAAGATTAAAGATAAATTGTTGGCCCCTTCATTTTTGCCAATATTAGAAATATCCACAACAAGCACAAGTACCGAGCAATGATTTAAGGGGCATGTAGTTCAGTGGTAGAACGCTATCCTGATAAGATAGAGGTCGAAGGTTCGATCCCTTCCATGCCCACTATGTTTATTAAAAAAATAGGAATTGATTTGGGAACAACAAATACTATTGTTTTTCTGCCTACAAAAGGGGCGGTTGTTTTTGAGCCAACTATTGTCGCTTATGATTTGAATGATAATAGAGTTTTGGCAGTTGGAAAAGAAGCAAAGGAAATGTTGGGGAGAACACCGGAGGATATTGGTGCTTACAGGCCATTGAAAGATGGGGTGATTGCTGATTATAAGACAACGAAAGCAATGTTGAAGTATTTTATCTCAAAAGTTTTGGGGAAGTTTAATGTATTCAAGCCAATAGTTATAATCTCTGGTCCTGCTGGAATTACTTCTACTGAAAGAAGGGCGGTTGTGAATGCGGCTATGGAGGCGGGGGCAAGAGAGACATATTTAGTGAGAGAGCCGATATTGGCCGCCTTGGGAGCGGGTATTCCAATAAATTCTGCCTCCGGACATTTAATTGTTAATATTGGTGGAGGGACAAGTGAAGTTGCTGTTATTTCATTAGGTAGTATTGTCTCATGGGCATCACTGAGAGTGGCTGGAAATAAATTCGATGGGGCTATTATTGATTTTGTAAAGAAGAAGCATGGTTTGGCGATTGGAGAACAGACGGCTGAGAGGATAAAGATTGAGATTGGGGCGGCCTTGCCCCAAAAGGAAAGGAGGGAGGCGAATGTGAGGGGTAGGGATATTGAGAGTGGTTTGCCAAGGTCTATTGTTATGAATAGCAATGAGGTTGCTGAGAGTTTGTCTGATCTTTTGGAAGAAATTGGCGAGACAATTCAGTCGGTTTTTGCTAATACTCCACCTGAATTGGCTTCTGATATTATTGAGAAAGGAATAATTGTTTCTGGTGGTGGGGCGATGCTTTCAGGAATTGATGATTTTATCACAAAGGTAACGGGTGTTAATGCCTATATTGCTGAAGACCCACAATATTGTGTTGCCAAAGGAACAGGCATCATCTCCGACCATTTAGATATTTACAAGAGAGCAGTTATGAGTAAGAAGTAGCAGGGGTTTTTTTAAATAAAAATGTAAAATAAAATATATGAAAAAATATGATCCTAAAAATGAATATCATATTGATTTAGAAAGCCCCGAAGCCAAAGAAAAAATAAAAGAAGCTCAAGATCTTTATAATAGTTTTTCAAATGAGAATCTTAAAGAATTTGATCTATCAAGTGATGAAAAAATAGACAAGGTCTATAAAAAAGCTGAAGAATTAGGTATTTTTGAGAAAGCTGAGAATATTAGGAATCTTATTTTTGGGAATGATGTGTATTTTTATGGGGTTTCTTATCTTTGGGATGCCTGCATTAATCATTGTCATTATTGTCCGGGCAGTGTTATTAATAGGGCTAAGGCGATAAGGGAAGGCAAATGTTTCCCAACTAGGGAGTTGTCTGTAGAACAAGCGGTGAAAGATACAAGAGCCGTAATGGAGGACGGGCATACCCATATATGTTATTTAACCGGTAGCACTCCTGAGATTGATAAATATCCCGATAAAATAATACCCTACCTAATATCAGTTATCAAAGAAACAAAAGATCGGGGGTTAAAAGAGATAATTCTTAACATAGAGCCTTTAACTGAAGAAGGATTCAGAAAGGTTGTTGAATCTGTTGAAAGGGCAAACAAAGAATTTGGGACGAATGTGTCATTGCAATTTCGGGTATTTCAAGAAACATACAATAGAGATGTATATAAAGAGATGCATCCAAAAGGACCAAAATCTGATTATGATTTCAGAATTGAATCTCAATCCAGAGCTTTGAGGGCGGGCTTTGATAATGTTGGATTGGGAGTGCTTTTTGGATTAAATAAATATCCAATTGAAGAAATTGAGGGATTAAAAAATCATGCCGAAAGATTAGAAAAAGAATTTGGTAAAATTCCATCTCGGGTTTGTTTGCCAAGTGCTAATGAATTAGAAAACATTGGAGTCGATATCCCATATTTTTTAAAAAGAGGAATTTATTCTAATCAGAGAAGAGAATTGATCGAAAAAGGTCCTTATGAAAAATTTAATGAATTAATTTATGCCTTATCAAGATTAGCAATGCCAAAAGTAAATATTGTTAGTTCGGAAAGAGATAGAGAGGCTATGTTGGAAATTCTTGATAAATATGCTACCTGCTCAACTTTAAATGTTCATCCTGGAGTTGGGGATAATGCTATGATATTTCAATCCAAAGACGGGGGTAAAGAAAATGATGTTCATTTTGAGCAGGCGACAACATTTCCAAGAGATCCCCAAAAGACATTAGAAAAAATGAGAAAAAGAGGATATAATCCTAAATTATAAAATATGAATATTTATTTCCCCTCTTTTCAACTATTTTGATAATCCACAGGGTTGATATTGACTATTAATAATATTTGGTTAATATAATAGAGAACTTCGCCCATCCCTGCTTGCAGTGGGTGGGTTTTTTTATGATATAATATCATTATGAAAAATAGAGTTTGTATATTTATTGATGGCTCTAATTTTTATCATAGAGCATTAAAGAACCTTGGAATAAAAGAGTCTGGTTTTGATTTTGAAAAATTTGTTGATTTCCTTATTGATGGAAGAAAATTGAATAAGGAATGCAAAAGATTTTATGCCGGATCTATTCCGAAAATTTCTGAAAACGATGGGTTGGACAAAGCAAGGTCTAATCAAACATCTTTCTTTACTTATCTTGATAAGAATGGATGGGTAGTAAAAACTAGTCCCCTCAAAAAAAGAATAGAGGAATTAAAAATAGATGGGCGAGTGATAGATAGCGAGAAAATGTTGAAGTTAAAAATTGATAAAATAAAATACCAAAGATTAAGAGAAAAGGGGATAGATGTGAAATTGGCGACTGATTTAATTGTCGGAGCAGTTGATGATAAGTATGATATTGCAATTATTGTGAGTTCCGATATGGATTTAATCCCTGCGATTGATTGGGTAAGGTTAAGGATGAAAAAAGAAGTTGAGTATATCGGGTTTTCCGTTGCAGACTCTAAAAATAAAAGTAATTCTACAACCCCAATTTTAGCAATGATAACCAGCACAGATTCTCAAAGAGTCTTGTCAGAGATAGATATTAAGAAGTTTAAGAAAATGTGAGTGGAGGGGCAGATGTGCTACCTTTGGCGGGGAATAATTTTTCTATATTGTAATTCAAGGTAAATCCACATTTTAATACTAATTTATGGAGTAGTAATCCATAAATTAATATAAATATGTTCTTTAACTGCTTTCATAAGCTAGAAATTCAATAGTTTAGAAAACAAGAAAGAAGTTAAGGTTCCACCTTCTTGGGCGAAGAATTATCCTCATGCGAAATTTAAATTAGTAAATAGAGAAAATTATTTAGATTTTATTATTAAAGATTGAGGTGTCTTATTTAGATATTTACAAGAGAGCAGTGAAGCAGGGTGGGTTTGATTTAAAAACTTGACAAATTGATTTAAATGTGTAGGATGTAATAATAATTTAAATATATGCTTAAATTGAATCTAAATCATAAAAATTGGAATAGAGGAAATATGGCAACATCAATTTGCTTGCCATCTTTTGTTTTGCTTATATTTAGCCGAAGTATTTTTAAATAAAATTTTTGAATTGTTTAAGATTAAAAAAACTTCGGCTGGATAAAAGCCGAAGTTTTTATTTAGCCAAAGTTCTTTAAAAAATAAAAATAGAATAAAGGAGAGATAAAATGAATGACGAGCATGTCAGTAGAAATATTATGATTTATAAAGTTTTATCAGCATTTAAAGAGAGTATTTTTATCGGACCAATTCTAATTTTATCCCTGCAAAGATTAGGCAAAATGACTATATCCGAAATATATATAATGGAAGCAATAGTTATGATGGGACTAGTCTTGTTAGAAATACCAAGTGGAGCATTAGCCGATTTAATAGGAAGAAGAAAAACAATAATTTTAGGATGTTTTTTCCATTTCTTAAGTGCCATAATGTTCTCAATTATGAGTTCGCCATTGCATGTTTGGATTGGAAATATCTTTTGGGTGATTGGAGCATCATTATGCTCTGGGGCAGATTCTGCTTTTTTGTATGATTCCCTGAAGGAAGTTGGAAGAGAAGGTGAGTATAAGAAAATTGAAGGGGTCGCCATTGGAAATAAATTTTTGCTGGCGACATTAGGATGTTTGCTGACTGGATTTATTTCTAAATTAGGTGGATTAAGATTGCCGCTATTACTTAATATATTAGGAATTCTCATCTCATTTATCGCCGCTATCTTTCTTAGAGAGACTCCTTTTAAAGAGGTGTATAAATTGAAAAAGCAGATTGACTTAATGAAGATAAGCATCTTATTCACCGCCAATCACAAAAAAATCAAGTGGGTTATAGGATTTGCGGTTTTAATCGCGGTGTCCTCAAAGATATGGTTTTTCACATATAATCCATATTTTGAGGAAGTAAATTTAGACTTGATTTTTTATGGAGTAATCTTTTCCATTCTTAATCTTATTTCATGGTTTTTCAGCAGATATGGTTATGTGATTGAGAAAAGAATTGGTAAAAAACTAAGCATAATAATTTTAGTCTTGTTTATCGGTTTGCCTATTTTCTTGATGGGCTTGATTGTTTCTGAATATTCCGTCCTCTTTATAATTTTAGGGAGTTCTGTGAGAGGATTTATGAACCCATTTATTAGAGGGTTTATGAATGAATATTTAGATTCGAAAAACAGGGCTACGGTTATATCTATTAAATCGGCAATTGTTGGTTTTGTCGGATTTATTGGATTAGGATTGACTGGTTTTTTGCTGAATATATTGAGTTTGAATTTATTTCTTCAATTATTGGGATTATTTGTCCTACTTGTTGGCCTGAGAAAAATATTAAAATTCAAAAAAATGGTCGCTGGTGATATTGCCGGCGGCCACTTTTTTTATTGATATGTCATTTTCTCAATCAAAAATATTTTCAGTGTTGTTTTAGATTATTTAATATATCGTCTTGACACATAAAAGGCAAAATGAGAGATACTCCCCCGCCCCGATAGGGGCGGGGGAGTGCTAAAATCCCATTGTTTTGATATAGACAAAACATAAGATATAATAACAATATGACATTTCAAATATACTCTCAATTTATAAAAGAAAAGGGATTAGCTGAAGGAAGTTGGCTATTATTAGGAAATGATTCCCAATCCAAAATTGAAGAGGTAATAAAATTATCGCTTCAATTCTCATTACCATCGGATATATTGATAATATCGCCCGAGGAAAATATATCATCAGAGCATTCTGAAAAAATATTAACCCTTGATTTGTCCGTTAGTTCAATTAGAAGAGCAATAAATTTCTTACAACTATCGCCATTAGGAGAAAGGAAAATTTTGATAATATCAAACGGCGAAGAATTAAATGCCGAGAGTCAAAATGCTTTATTAAAGACAATTGAAGAGCCACTTAAAAAAAGGGTGATATTCTTTTTGGTAAAAGAAGAGGGTCAAATTTTTTCTACACTTTCATCAAGAATGAAAAAAATAAGGTTTGATTTTGATTTTGACAAATATTTTAAAAATAGAATTACCCAAGAAGAAATTGATTTTTTCAATTCCCCAAAAGAAAACGGCTTTTGGGCTGACATATTGAAAGTGAGTGATGAGAAAAAAATTGAGTTTGTTGAGAATTTGTCTTTTTTGATAAGGAAAGACTTGTTGGCATTAAAAAATGCTGATAATAATTTAGAAAAAATTTATTCCGTCTTAAAATACCTGCCAAGATTAAGAAATAAATCCATCAACCACCGCCTTCAATTAGAATCCCTCCTCTTCAAAATTCTTCACTAATCCCTGCTTTTTTTGTGGGGGGTTGTGTGTTATTATTTTAGCAATGAATATTATCACAGATGAAAAAATAATTGATGAGATATTAGAGAGGGGCAAAAAAGAATCTTTGCCTATTATTGACGACGAGAATATATTTCCCTCAAAAGATGAATTTCGCAAAAAATTATTAAGTGGCAATCGCCTCCGATTCTATATCGGATTTGATGCCACCGCCCCAACCCTTCATCTTGGACATGCCCGAAACTTCTTATTGATGGAAAAATTTAGGCAATTAGGGCATGAGATAATTATACTATTCGGCGACTTTACCGCTAGAATTGGCGACCCCGATAAAGAATCAGCCAGAAAGCAACTCTCCAAAAAAGAAGTTGATTTTAATGTTTCTCAATGGAAAAAATTAGTGAAACCATTGATGGATTTTGATAATAAGGAGAATCCTGTCCAAATTAAATATAATTCAGAATGGCTTTCAAAACTTAATTTTGAAGAAATTATCAATTTAGCAAGCAATTTCACGGTTCAACAGATGCTTGAGAGAGATATGTTTGAGAAAAGAATGGGCGAAGGCAAGCCGATATATTTACACGAATTTTTCTATCCATTGATGCAGGGATATGATTCCGTTGCAATGGATGTTGATGTTGAGGTTTGCGGAACCGATCAAATATTCAATGCATTGGCTGGACGAACTCTATTAAAAAAATTAAAGAACAAAGAAAAATTTGTCGTTGCCACCTCATTGATTCAAAACCCAATTACCAAAGAAATGATGTCAAAAAGCAAGGGGACGGGTGTTTTTTTGGATGCTTCGCCAGAAGATATGTTCGGACAAATAATGGCTCAGCCGGATGAAATGATTAAAGTTCTATTTGTTAATTTAACAGAATTATCATCTGATGAGATGTCTAATATAAACATTGAAAAAAATCCATTAGAAGCAAAGAAAAGATTGTCTTGGGAAATAACAAATCTTTTATATGGAGAAAAAAAAGCTAATACTGCTCAAAAAGACTGGGAAACTAAATTTTCAAAAAAGGAAATGCCAAATGATTTAAAATTAATTAAAGAAAAATATATTGAGGACGAGCCATTATCTAAAACAATTTTTAGAATTTTCCCAAAAGAAATTAAAAGCAATTCATCTGCCAAAATTCTAATTGAGCAGGCGGCGGTTGATATAAATGATGAGACAATTAGCGATCCCTACTCGAAATTAGAGAAAAACAAAGAGTATTCGTTAAAAATTGGCAAAAAGATGTTCAAAAAAATCATCCTTAATTAGCATCCTCAAAATTAGACAAAAAATAAAAATTAAGTAAAATATAGAAATTATGAATTTAGCAATAATAGAGACTGGAGGAAAGCAATATATTGTTTCCGAAGGCAAAAAAATAAAAATAGAGAAGATTGATGGTGTCGATGTGGGGTCTAAAATAAAGTTAGACAAGGTTCTTTTGGTTAAAGATGGTGATAAGGATGTGATATTTGGAGAGCCAGTAATTGATGGGGCTTTTGTTGAGGGTGAGGTTATTCGCGCTGAAAGAACAAAGAAAATGATTGTTTTCAGATATCATAATAAGACAAGGTATAGAAAGAAAAATACACATAGACAATTTTTTGTTGAGGTTAGAATTGATAAGATAGGGGCCCCTTCGTCAGCAAAGTAATATTTAATAATCTTGAATTGCGAAATATCTTTTTTACAATCTTATATATTTCTCTTTCTGTTACCCCCGCCTTCGGCGGGGAATGACAAGAGGATTAAAATATCAAAATAAATCATAAATATCAATCCAAAATAAAAAATCCCGCGATGTTGATTGGGGATTTTTTATTTTGTCTTTTTCCTTTTCCTCCATCCTTATTTGCTTTGTTTGCCTTGGCGAGTCAGCCACCACCCTTCTAAAAGGCGGTGAATAAAACCAGCAATGGGTAAAATATATGAGCAGCAAAGGATGACAATGGCTACAGCATGAAACGCCACATCATCATAAGGTGGCACTAACAACTGGCAAATTATATATGCCATTGTTAGTAATACTATTGCCCGAAAAGAAATATTCTTTTTAAACAATGAAACAACAGATTCAATGAAATTTGTGTTCATGATGCCCCTCCTGTTTTATTATTTTTAACCACATTTCTACCCACATTATATCATATATTTATCTATTTGTCAATAGCAGGGGTGAAAGGATTATTCTGCCCATTATTGACCATTTTCAGAATATTTTGATAAAAAAGCTAATTTTTTGGGCTTTTCAGCACTGATTAAATCATATAAAATGACACTAAAAAGATTGATGGGAAATTTATAAAAAGTTGATAGAAAATTTACATGTTATTTTTTAATATATTATAATAATTCATCATCTATTCTAAATTATGAAATTAAATAATCTAAATAATTTAAATATGGATTCATTGTCTCCAAAAAAGAAGTTTTTTGGCAGAGGGAATACAATCAAATTTATTATTCCTCTTTTAGTATTAATTTTAATATCTCTATTTCTTTATCTCGGAGGATGGGATGCAATTCAAATGGGAATGGCAGGAAGAAAAAGAGCCAATCAAATGGCAGGGGCAATGAGAGATTATGAGAATAAGATGTCGGAAATTGAGAGGAAAATGGCAAATGATACTTATGGTGGAAAAACACCACGAGAGACACTTGATTTATTTATTGTCGCTTTAGAAAATGGTGATTTGGATATGGCGGCAAAATATTTCAAGTTGGACAAGAGTTTTTCTTATGATACTTGGAGAGAATACTTACAGCAGGCGAAGGATGAGAATAGGATTGAGTTTATATTGAGTCAATTAAGAAAGGCGGTTGTTTCCAGTAGTCAGGCGGGCATTGATTCTCGTTTTGAGTTTATGATATTAGGCGATGATGGTATGGCGAGCTATACCATTGATTTGATTCTTAATAAGTATTCACAAGTTTGGAAATTAGATAATTTGTGATGAGTTTATCCCCTCTGTTACCCCCGCCTGAGGCGGGTGTGCCACCTCTAGCGAGGGGGTCCTTCTCCCCCGTCGCTTCATGATGTCGCCTTCAGCGACATATATTTCGCTCCTTCAGATTTTATCTATCTTTGGCGGGACTTTAGTGAGACGAATCTCTCCTTCGCAATCTTCAGCGGACTGTGTCCGCCGAAGCTCGCTATGGCGAGCGAAGGCGGAGAGTGTGGTATCCTTCGTTAAAACTTCGGAATACCTTTTTTGGCATTTTACAACTTTGTCTTCGGACTACCTCTTCTACCATCTGCAAAATCCTTCGCTAAAGCCACTGAAATCAATCTTTTATATGCAAACGACTTACCAGATCCATTTTTTAGATATAGTTCAAAATCTCTTGCCTGTTTTTCTGTTTCAAATGCTCCATACCACACTAATTTCCAAGGAAAATAAGGTTTGGTTGATTTAACTTTGCCTTCATTATGTAATTTTAATCTATTTTTTAAATTATTTGTGGAACCAAAATAGAAAGTATGAGATTTTGAACTTAATAAAATATAGGCATAAAACATATTTACTTCAGATTGATTTGTGAATTGATGGCCTGCTATTCCGTAGCTTTAGCGAAGGATAGCGGAGAGTGTGGGAGTCGAACCCACAACCCGGTTGCCCGGGCACAGCTTAGCAGGCTGCTGCCTTACCATTCGGCACAACTCTCCAATAATTATACAGAATAGCATAATTATTATTTTATTAAAAGATGGAGATAAGCCCTTGCTAACTATAAGTCAGCAATGTCTGAAAAATGAAATTGCTTTCAATTTTTAGAAGTGATATTATTTATATATTAGAGGGCAAAAGCCCCTGCTCTATTTTTTAAATATTATAGGGCGGGGGTTTTAGTAAATACAAAAAATATGATGGAAGAAAAACTATTTAATAATTTAATAAAGCAAAGAGATGATGATGAAAACTTAGTTAATTGTATGAAGGAGGTGGTAGGTAAATTGTTATTAAATGAAACTTCATCTAACAAGCCGGGTATTTTGCTTGGAAAAATACAGAGCGGAAAAACACGAGCTTTTATAGGAACGATAGCATTATGCTTTGATAATGGATATGATATCGCTATTATATTAACAAAAGGAACAAAGGTTTTAGTAAAACAAACAATTCAAAGAATAGAAAGAGATTTTGAGAATTTTATTACTCATGACAGAGTAAATGTTTTTGACATAATGAATATGCCGAATAATTTGACTGCTTATGAAAGAAATCAAAAACTCGTTATAGTAGTTAAAAAGGAGGTTAACAATATGAAGCGTATATTAGATAAATTGGTTAATATATATCCTGATTTGAAAGAGAAAAAAATTATTATGGTTGATGATGAGGCAGATTATGCCAGTGTTAGTTTTCGTAAAAAAGCAAGAAATGTGGAATTTGGTAAAATTTCTTCATATATAAACGAATTGAGAAGAATGGTAAATGATATTGATTATCTTGAAGTAACCGCAACGCCTTATTCTTTATATTTACAACCGAATATAGAGGAAAATAAACTGGAATTTATACCTATCAAACCAGCCTTTACAACATTATTGCCGATACACAAAAAATATATCGGGGGAGATTTTTATTTCTATGAAAACGAAGACAAAAATTCGGTAGCCCATTATATTTACAAAGAAGTCTCAGCAGAAGAAAGAGATATACTAAAAGAACCCGACCGCCGGAAAATTAAAATAGAAGATGTTTTCTCATCTCCAAAAATATCAGTGTTACGTTCAGCTGTTATGAATTTTATTGTTGGATCTATAATACTTCGCCTAAAACAAAGAAAAAATAATGAGTTTGAGAAAAAATATGCATTTGTGGCACATAGTGAAATATCAAGAAGTTCTCACAAGTGGCAGTATGAAGTAATAACAGAATTAGTAAAACAATTTAATCTTGTAGCCAAGAAAGATAAAAATCTCTTGATTGATTTAATAAAAAGTTCTTATGCCGATATATCTGTTTCTTTGAAAATGGAAACTGACGAGATACCCGATTTTGATGAGGTATACCAGAATACAATTAAAGCATTGGTTGAAGAATATATAATGATTACGGTTGTTAACTCTGATAAAGAAATTGAAGAGCTTCTTGATAATCAGGGCCAGTTGAAATTAAGAAGTCCAATGAATATATACATAGGCGGACAGATACTTGATAGAGGAATAACAATTAATAATTTAATTGGGTTTTACTATGGGAGAAATCCTAAGGGATTTCAGCAAGATACGGTGTTACAGCATTCCAGAATGTATGGGACAAGACCAAGAATAGATTTGGCTGTCACTAGATTTTATACTACTCGTGATATTTATGAGATTATGAAGAGAATTCACGAATTTGATACTGCTCTTAGATTTGCCTTTGAGAGAGGAGAACAAAAAAATGGGGTGTATTTTATAAGAAAAGATGTATCTGGAAAATTGGCCCCGTGTTCTCCAAATAAATTACTGCTTTCATCGTTAACTTCTCTTAGCCCACATAAGCGTATATTGCCAATTGGTTTTCAAACAGGATATAAATCGCATATTGGAAAAACAATAGACGAAATAGATAAAATTATAAATGAGTGGTTTGTTTCTAAGAATTTAGAAGATGTGATAGAAGTGGATCTAAATAGTGTAATAAGAGTTGTTGATTTAATCAAAAAAACTTTTAATTTTGATGATAATTTATATCAATGGGATTGGAATTCTTTTCAAGCGAGTATTGAGCATTTATCACAAAATTCGTCTGAAACATCAAAGAGAGACAAAGTGAAGATTTTAGTTAGAAAAGATAGGAATTTGAAAAGAATTAAAGATGATGGCGGGTATTCTGATGCCCCTGATACAGCGAAGACGGATCTTGAAATAGCAAGGCAAAATGCGATAGACATTCCTTGTTTGATGTTATTTAGACAGAATGGATTAGAGGATGGGGGCTGGAGAGGGGCGCCATTCTATTGGCCGGTTTTAGTTGCTCCAAAGAATGCTAAAACGACTATATTTGCCAGTGATACCATATAAGCATTTATTTTTGCTAAAATTTATCCTCAAAAAAATCAGTTTTGGTTTGATGTGAGACGAGGCAAAAAAGATCCCTATAAATTATTGAGGCATAAACATCCTGTTTTTGGCCATATTAAAATTCCTAATGATTTAGATTTGTATAAAGTAAAAGACTTAATCAAAATGTCTTACGAGAGCACTTTATGATGACGAGCATAATAAAAATAGCCGAAAGAACATCTTTTCTTTCGGCTATATTTTTTTCATTAAAATTGTTGTAGTATTTATTATATGAATAATGATAAGGAGTTATTTAAGGACACGGCTTGGTATTATTCAAGATATCGCAAGGGATATCCAAAGCCCTTTTTTGATTATTTAATTAAGACTTTTAAATTAGATAATAATTCTCGCATTTTAGATTTAGGAACAGGAACAGGGCAAATAGCCATTCCTCTTGCCTCAATAGTAGGAGAAGTTGTCGCCATTGATCCCGAAATAGAAATGATTAAAGAAGGGAAAAGAGTTGCTAATAGTATGAATATTAAAAATATTAAGTGGATGCAATTAAGAGCAGAGGATACCTCTAATAATTTTGGAATGTTTGATGTTGTAACAATAGGGGCAGCATTTCATTGGATGGACAGGGAAGTGGTTTTAAAAAAAGTTTATGATATAACAAAAAATAAGGGTGGCGTGATAATTGTTAGTGAAATTAATAATAATGAAAATTGGAAAGTTGTTAGAAAAAATGTAATAGAAAAATATCTCGGCAAGAAAAGGCGAGCAGGGAAATCTTTTTATGAAAAAGGAGATGATAAATTTGAGGATAGGTTGATGTATTCTCCTTTTGGTAATTGCGAGGTATGGAATTATTATTTTGATAGATTATGGAAATTAGATGAGGTCATTAATTTTCTATATTCAACATCCTTTTCCTCAAAAAATTTATTTGGAAATAATTTAAAAAACTTTGAAAGAGAACTCAAGTCTGAATTATTAAAAATTGAACCAACTGGCATATTTAAAGAAAAAGTGTGGCTACAAGCCCTTATTAGCAGAAAGTTGAGTTAATTTTTTTTGATTGGAAAATAAATATAGGGATTTGGACAAGTTTGTTTAATTTTCACAAAATGAGCCTATTTGGGGCTCATTTTGTGCTGGAATCGGCATCCAAAAACCTCAAGCCATTAAAAAATTGCACTTCAGAAATGAATCAATCGAATTTGAGGATCATTTTGTGCTGGAATCGGCATCCGAAAACCTAAAACCATTAAAAAATTGCATTTCAAAAAGGAATTTGGGCATTCCCCTCCCCTCTCTTGTCATTCCTGCGAAGGCGGGAATCTCTACCTCCCAAAAAAATCTAAAATTTCTCTATTTCGTTCGTAAAACAATAAAGGAGCACTACCTCCCCCGCCGTAGGCGGATAGTACTCCGGCAGCCTGCCCGCCTTCGGCGGGGAATCTAATTCTCCGCCATAGGCGGATGTGCCGCCCTCTTATAGAGGGGTGGCGCCAGCAAGCATTTCATGTCCGCCTCTGGCGGAGGCGACGGGGTGTTTCTCTTCGCCTCGCCGAAGCCCGCCAGAGGCGGACATTCTGCTTTAGCGAAGGCGGGCCTGCCCTTCCTTAATCACCCTCCCTCTCTCTTCTTCCCCAACCAGCCACCCCCACCCCCCCCTTTTTTTCTCTCTTCTTCTTGCTCTGTCGCACAATATATCTTGTGCGACAGATGTTTCACAAAAAGTGTGAAACATTTCATCTCCGCCCATTTGACCCTATTTTTAGGTAATTTAAGCAAAAAATAAAAAGAATCAGCCCAAAATGTTTCACGTGAAACATTTTGGGCAAGAAAAAATAAAAAAATAGGCAAAAATGTTTCACGTGAAACATTTTTGACCAAAAAAAAAGATAATTTTTCGCAATAAAATGTTTCACACTTTTTGTGAAACATTTTATTTATAGGTTTTAAGAAAAAAACAGGGGAAAATGTTTCACGTGAAACATTTTTAGGCTAAAAAAACTATTATCTGTCGCAAAATTATGTTTCACACTTTTTGTGAAACATTTTTGGGCTAAAAAAACTATTATCTGTCGCAAAATAATGTTTCACACTTTTTGTGAAACATTTGACAGATTTAAAAAATGTGTTATTTGAGGTTATTTTTTACAAAATCTTTGTAATATTTCTCATCAACCACCATTTTTTTAGATATTTTCCAAAGAATCTCAAATTGAGCCCTCATTAGTTGAACTGCCTCCCTACTTTCCAAAATAAAGCCAAAACTTTCTTTTTTAGAAGAAATAAACATCACCTTATTGGAATAAATCCAATATCCCATAGAGGAATCAATCCCGCCCGGCATTATCCTTATTTCTCTCTTAAATTCCTTTCCGCTCCCAACAAATGGATTCTTTTTGGGGTCAATTGATTTTTCTTTAGGCCAAATAACCCTCGCAAAGATATTTTGTTTAGCCCTCTTAATAATCGCATTCTCTATTAAAAACTCTTTCCCCAATATATCCACCATATCTTTAAATGGCCAAAAAGCTTCAGTGGATATATCTCTATAAAGGAGGACATCCTTCAGCATTTGCCTAATACCATCCCCTCCCTCAAAATATGTAAATTTTGGTTGAATAAAATCAGTTTTTTCTCTATTTTTCATATCGGGCAGGATGTTTTGATAAGCATCTTTGATTTTTTCAAATCTATTTATTTGATTATTGATAATATCCATTATTTTTTCAGGAGGAGTGGATTGCCAAATTTTAATACCGGATTTTTGGCTTTGAAATACCATCTCTTTTTGGGATAATTCTTGTAAAAATCCATACAGGGATGATCTTGGTATGCCTAATTTCTTTGATAGGTTACCAGCTGAATTTGGACCGCCCTCAATGAGGGTTAGATATATCTCAGCATGAATGCTTTTTAGCCCTAAATTTTTGAATATTTTATCTAACATATTTTTATATTTGTCGTAAATCGCCGACACTATTTACAATATCTATTATTAAGATAATGTCAAGTTAGACAATATCTGTCAAAAAATAAAAACAGGAGGATTTAAAAATGAGGTTAAAGAAATTATCATTAGAAAAAATAACAATTGTCAATTTTGAAATTAAGGGAAAAAACTTATTTTTTGCGGTTACCGAGAGGAAAAGTTGCACTTGTTATAATGGTTGCAATATTGATACGCGGGCTGTTATCTCTAATTGTGGTAAGTGATGATTGTTAAAAAAACAGGAGGATGATATGCCTTTGAATTATAAAGAGTGGTTTTTGAGTGAAGTTGAGAAGGCGATGAGAGAATCAGGAATGACACGGGAGAAACTTATGATTCTCAAAAGGAGATTTAAGAGAGAAAGAAAGCCAGGAGAGGAATTGAGGTCAATCATTTATCGATACTCAAAAGTTTATGAAATGAGAGGATTGAGAACAGCAAACATAAATAAGCAACTTGAAAAATGGCGGAAAGTTTTACCCAATTTGAAAGGCGGAATTGCAAATAAGGATATGAAAATTGATACAGGAACGAAAAGGTTGATTGATGGAAAATTTGTTATTCCATTTTGGGAAAGAATGGGCTCAAACCGTATTGAGGCGACTATGGGAATGATAAGAATCTTGAAAGAAAATTCGCCATTTAAATTCAAACACGAAGAATCTGAATTGAAAGAACGGTTTATTGATAAGAGATTGAATATTTATAAACAAACACAAGATCTTTTTAAAAAGATGGCGAAGCAGAAGGATGATTTTTTTATTGCTCCCATACAAATAGGAACAATAGAGAAAACTCTGAGGAGGTCTTGTTATTATATGCATGATAATGAGTATGAATTGGGAATGTTTGAATTATTCGCAACCATTTTTCAGCATCCTGAAGCATTTATCAATAGCATCAATAATATTTACTGCTCAGGAGATATTGCTTATTCATCAGAAACGAGAGAGCGAGTGGATATAGAACCAAGGGTTTCTATTTCCTATGAAAGAGTCAAAATAGATTTTCTTCTGAATTGTTTTTCCAGTAAAGATTATATTTCTTGTTTTGTTGATTGAATAGAAAAGCCCTTGGTGAGATGTTTCACCGGGGGCAATTTTTATTATGCCGGGATTAAATTTTTTAAGAGAAAATTATCCACAAATAAATCCTTGACAATTTATTGTTAGTTAATATAATTATAATTAATAAATCTTGCTGTGTGCTTCGGCTATGGCAAGCAACGAGGGCTATTTTTGGCTCTTGTTTTATAATTTTAAAATATGAACAACCCAAAAAGAGTGGCTATTTTCATAGATAATAGCAATGTTTTTCATTACATTCATGAATTAAGAAAATCTATTTTTTAAAGGCAGTTTGTCTAGTGCTATAAATGGAAAGTGTGATATAAAAAGAAAGGCTCGTCGTTCTTTCTTTGTTAAAATAGACAACCTATAAAAAATTATACAGAGTGAAAGATTATAAATCATGGTGGATTATTTCTTCTAAAATCTTATCTAATCTCATTGCATTTGAGCCCTTGATTAAAATTAAATCACCTGACTTAATTATTCTCTCAATCTTTTTCTTTGCCTCATCACTTGTCCTAAAAGTAAAAACATTATCTTCGCTCATTCCTGCCTTTATTGCTTTCTCGGCGATGAAAATTGATCTTGGCCCAATACAAAACAAAACATCAACCACTTTCCCAACCAAATCGCCTATTGATTGATGGGCCTCTGTGGAATATTCTCCTATCTCAAGCATATCGCCTAATACGGCGACTTTTCTTTTTGCTGGCAACTCTGCCATTGTTTCTATTGCTGACCTCATAGATGTTGGCGATGCATTATAACTATCATCTAATATAATAGTATTCTTGACCCCGTTTACTAATTTTAATCTGCCGGGCGGTGCCTTGTAATCCAAAAGAGCCTCGCTAATATCAACTAAATTCATATTGAGCGATAATCCAATCGCAACGGCTGCTCCAACTGCATATGCTTGTGGTTTGCCAATCGCTCCATTTATCCTCATTGGAGTAAAGCCACCTCCATAATAAACTTTCAACGAAATACCCTCGGGGATATTTTTTTTATCAATACGATGCTCAAAATTTCCTAATCTAATATCTGCTTCCTCCGAAAATCCGTAGGATATGACATCGGCCATTGTCTTGTCTTTCAAATCAAAGACTGATAAATCATCTCTATTTAAAATGGCAAACCCGCCTGAAGACAATGCTTCTAATAATTTTCCTTTTTCTTTGGCGACTGCTTCGGGTCCGCTATAATATTCTACATGAACGGGGATTTCTCCTATTGCTGTGATGACTCCTATTTTTGGTTTTGATATTTTTGATAAATAATTTATGTCGCCCGGTCTATCGGCGGCCATTTCTAATATTAATATTTTTGGATAACCGCTGATTGCTTTGATATTAAAAATTATTTTTAGCCATGCTTTTATTAAAACATTTATCCAAAATAATTTTCCTTTTATTTCTTTATAGTCGCCAAGAATTGTGAGGGGTAGTCCTAATTCATTATTAAAATTACCCCTGCTTCTTCGGCAGGAAAATCTTTTTTTTAGCACGGTGTAGATTGCTTCTTTTGTTGATGTTTTTCCAACACTTCCGGTTATTCCAATAACTATTGGTTTGTATTTTTTTATCATCAAAATCGCAGTCACTCGCAATATTTTTTTCAATAATTCTTTCAGCATATTTTTCTTCGCCTCGCCGAAGTTTTAACGAAGGCGGGTCTTATTATTATACTATACCACCAATTATCACCCATCATTGACATTTATATTTATATATGCCATAATGTATTCGGGTTTTTGGCATAAAATCCAAAATTTAAAATTTAAGAAAGGAAGGTGAAAAATGAAACGAAAAATTTTGTTAATTGATGATGAGGCGGCAAGTAATGTTTTATTGGCCGCATATTTAAAAACTGGAATTTACTCTCTTGGTATTAATTATTATTTAAATGTCTCGCAATTTGAAGGACATATTGAATTAGACAGAAATTTCATTCCATTGGGTAGTAAGATTTTTGATGCAATCAATGTCTTAAACTCTACTAATCCTACATCTGATAAAGGAAAATCTAATTGGGAAGAATTAAAGAGGGATTATTTTGAAATGAAAACCTCATACAAAAACACATTTAATTTGAAAATGAAGGTCATTGATGATTTCCGCAGAGAAAACAACGGAATAGAAATATATGTCTTCTACCATCACAAAGGAATTACAGAAGGAGTATTAGAGAAACTTCAAGAAGTAAAAGATGGCGGATTTAAAATCTTTTTGGATTTAGGATTTGAAACACATCCTTTTGGTGGAATTGACGATGTTGAGGCGATATTAAAGGAAAGAGAAAAAATTATTAATTTTCTTAGAAGGTATGAAATTGGAAAACCTGAGGATATTGATTTTTTGCTGGAACATTTTGTCAAGGGTTTTAGAGAAAAACAAGAAAAAAATTCCGGTGGTGTATTCTTGGGAAAAAGGCTGATGGAGGAAGGAATTGAATTCAAGTTTTTCACGAATGATTTCGGGCATGCAAGATGGAACATGTTTCTACTAGAACATCTTGATCTAATACCAAAAGGAACAAGACAAAATTGCCCTGCCAATCTTATTGTGTCGAAAAAAACAATGATAAATAATCTTGTATACTGGGATAGTGGCAAAGAAAATTTCCAAAATTCACCGGGAAAAAACAAGGCGATTAGAGAATTAAAAGAACAGATCAAAGTTTTCTTGAAATAATTCGCAAATTAAGGCGACTCAAAAAGTAAGGAGAAAAGTTTTACTCCTTACTTGGTGGGTTGCTATTTTTTTATTTCTAACTCATGAATATATTCAGTAGTATATTCAGTAGTTGAATATTTATTTTGGATTTTTAAAAAAGTATTGTATAATAGAATTACATTTTGCCTTAGAGATAAGGCTCCGAGGAACTCCGCTTTTGCGGAGTTCCGCTTTTTATTTGAATAGTTCTATTAGATTTTCTTTTATGTTCTTAAATATTAAAAGATCTATTTTCCCCATCTTTCTAATAAGTCTTTTCCTGCTAATCACTTTTATTTGAGAAAAATTTAAGATATTTTTTCTACCCCTATCATCATTAAAAAAATAATGGTAGATGCTTTTCTTTTCCTTGCTTGATATTGGCACAATCAAAAAAGAGTCTTTGTTGTATTTTTTAATAATTAAAACCGGCCTTTCAAATCTGTCATTTTTGCCGTTAATTTCAACACCAATATTTTTTCCTAAACTTGCCCACCAAATCTGTCTTTCTTCGGCGAACTTTATGTTGCTATTTAAATGCAATTCAATCTTTAAATTATTCCAAGAATTAAATATTTTTGAAATTTCATTCTTTCTCATACTACTTAAAATAAATTTAAACTACTCATACCGCAATGCCTCTATTGGGCTCTTTTTGGATGCTTGATTTGCTGGGTAGATTCCAAATATCAAACCAACTCCAGCGGCAACTAAAAGACCGAGGGTGGCAGGGAAAACAGGGAAAACAAAATCCCAAGCACTTCCTAATGTGCTTGATAGAGCAAGCGATGTCCCCCAAGCGAGAAGTGTCCCAAATATTATTCCAATAATACCACCAAATATGGTGAGCATTACGGATTCAATCAAAAATTGAATTAAAATATCCGCCTTCGTTGCACCAACTGCCTTTCTTAATCCAATTTCTCTCGTTCTTTCCACTACTGAGACAAGCATAATATTCATAATTCCAATTCCGCCAACTATCAGCGAGATGGCCGCCACTGATGTGAGAAATAGAGTGAGGACATTTGTGATAGTGCCAATAGTATTTATGATATCGTCTTGAGTTTGAATAAAAAAGTCATCTTTTTCTGGGTCGTCAATTTTATGTAAATTTCTCAGTGTGATTTCAATATCCTTTTTCATTTGAAAAACTGATTCCTCGTCTTTCGCCTCTACAAGAATTCTGTGAAATGTTTTTTCACCAAAAAGATATTGCTGAGCTGTTGAGTATGGAGTGAAGACGGCCTCGTCAAAATTAAAGAAAGAGCCAGCCCCTTGTTTTTCAATGACTCCTTGAATTCTAAAATTGTTCCCCTTTATTCTTAATATTTGCCCGACGGCATCTGATTGTCCGAATAATTCCTCCTTTACTTTTTGCCCAATAATTAATGTTTTTGTCCTTGATTTTATATCGTCATCATCAAAGAAAAAACCATCGGTTAATTCAAGGTTGTAAATTCTTTCTGCTATTTCTGATGTGCCAAGAACCGTTCCTCTGTAGAGTTCTCTGCCATGGGACATTGAGTAAGAGCCGAAGACAATTGGCATCACATTGTCTAAGTCTGGGACATTATTTTTATTTTTAATTGCTTCTAATTCTCTCACTCCAATGGAATCGCTAAATAAGGTTTGAAATGAATCGGTTATTCCTTTTGGCTCTTGACCGGGGATTATTACTATTGATTTTGCTCCAAATCCTTCTACTTCTTTTAGAATTAAATTTTGGGCTCCTTGTCCGATAGCCATTATTAATATTATGGATGTTATTCCAATAACGATTCCTAATATCGTCAAAACAGACCTTGATCTATTGGTCTTTAAGACATTAAGCGATACTTTTATTGCATATTTTATCCTCATGTTTTTTCTTCGCCTCGCCGAAGTTTTAACGAAGGCGGGTTCGCCTCGCCGAAGTATTTTTCTTATCTTATTCCCCCCTAATAGAGGGGTGGTGCCCGAAGGGCGACGGGGTGTTCTACTTTCTCCCCAAACTCCTAACAATTCTCACCCCGACAAATATTATTATCAATAACAATACTATAAAGATAATCAGTCCGATTAGCAAAAACATTCCTATTTTCCCTTGAAAAATTGAAAAGATTGATTTCTCAAAAAAGTCCGTCTTCAAGATGGGCAATAATCTTGCTGTATTTCTTATTTCTTCCTTCGGAAACTCCTCTTTGAAACCAACTGCCAAAACATATTTTCCTAAATCATCAGGGCTAAAGACTTTTATTCTGTAATATCCTTCGGGGACTTCCTCTCCAAATAATCCTTCTCCTTCTGGTATTTCCGGAAACTCAGGTCCCTCAAAATACCAATCACCAACAAATTCTTCATAAAATTTTTTCCATTCAAAATTTTCTCCATTCAAAAAAGCAATTTCCTCTTCGGTGGCATTAAAGTGAATTATTTTTGCTGAAAAATCACTGATAGTTCCTTCTATATCAGGGGTGAGAAGTCCGACATAAAGTCGAAATGGTTCTTTTGAATTTATAATAAAGTGGTGCGGGGAGCCATTGAGTTCGCCATAGAATGCTTGTGATATTTCTGGATTTTTAATTTCCATTCCATTGATTGCCTCATCGGAAACAATTCTTGGCTGATGAGCCATCGCGATTGCTGGCAAGAATATAGAAGCTAAAATTATTAATATTATTTTCCTCATATTTATATTTTACCTCAATTTTCCCACGAATCCAAAGAAAATATAACGGGGCAAATTCTGTTTTTGAAGCCGAACACTTTGATGTATAAATAAAAATCAAGGGGCGGGGCGGGGCGGGGGTGTATTAGTTTATTTTTAATTATTTATAAATATAGTATATAATAATCATAATGATTAGTGATTTGAAAAAGGAATATATAAAGAGAGAGGGGGTAAGAAAAAGGAAGAGGATTATTATTGTCGCTATTCCATTAGGGATTATAATTCTAATCCTTGCTTTTGTTTCCATATTATCTCGCCCAAAGGCAACTTGTTTTGACGATAAGTGGAATGGCAACGAGGAAGGGATTGATTGTGGCGGAGATTGTATTCCCTGCGAAATAAAATTCGCAACAGAATTAGAAATAGCATCTAATCAGATTCTCTCAGTAGAGACAGGAAATGGTATATCACAGGGAATATTTAGAATAAAAAATAACAACGATAATTTAGGAGCAAAATTTCGTTATGAAATAAATTTGAGGGGTAGTTTAGATGAAAATCTCGGGTCATTTTCGGGACAGTCATTTATTTATCCATCCACTATTAAATATTTAATAGAATCAAAAATAGATTTGCCAGCAGTAGATATAAAAAAGGCAAAAGTTGATATTTTTGAAGTAGAATGGTTCAAGACCGATTTGAAACCGACAAAACTTTTTTCAGTATCGGATGTCAAAATGGAAGAAATAACGGATGCAAGTCAATTGGGATATTTGAAAGTATCAGGAAAAATATCAAATCAAACAGCGAGAGATTTTAGTAGAGTGGAGGTTGTAGTAGTTGTTTATTCAAAGACTGGACAATTATTAAATGTGGCGAATACAAGTATAATAGGTCTCCAATCATCAGAAATACAAAATTTTCAATTCGTTTGGCTAAAGCAATTTCCGGGGATAGAGCAAGTTGATTTTAGCAGAATAGAGATTTACCCCGATGCATTAGTTGAGTAGTCTAATAAATTCCTATGCTATCATTCTTATCAAAAATAAAATTTGCTCCGTTGTTGCCAGTATTGCTACTGGCATTTTTAAGTCTTTTAACATTAGCAAGTCTATCAATATCTGACGAATCTTCTCTTTGGGCATTCAAAAGACAATTTATTTGGTTTGGATTAGGGATTTTAACATTTCTTGTCGTAGCAAATTTTTTTGATTACAAAATATTATTAAAGCACAATGCTTTGTCTCTATTCCTATATGCTTTTTGTTTAATCTTGCTGATATTAGTCTTATTTTTCGGTTCAAAGTCAAGGGGCTCATTGGGCTGGTTTGATTTTTATTTTTTTCAATTTCAACCAGCAGAATTAGCAAAATTAGCCCTTCTTATTATTCTGTCAAAGTATTTTTCAAAATGGCACACTGAAATTTGGCATCCCGGAAGATTGGCAGTATCAATTTTTTATACAGGAATATTTTTTATATTAGTAGCAATTCAGCCCGACCTTGGCTCTGCGATTATTTTTATAATTCTTTGGCTTGGTCTTTTGATTGCCTCCGGTTTAAAGTTGAGACACTTTTTGATATTTTTAGTGATTGGGGTGATAGTCTTTGGTCTCGGCTGGAATTATTTTTTGGAAGATTATCAAAAAGAAAGAATCACGAGTTTCTTTAATCCCGGTTCGGATTTATTAGGGGCAGGATATAATGTTCTTCAATCAAAAATAGCCATTGGTTCTGGTTCTTGGTTTGGCAGAGGACTGGGGCAGGGGATAGAGACACAATTAAGATTTCTCCCTGAGGCAAAGTCGGATTTCTTTTTGGCAGCATTTGTAGAGGAGTGGGGTTTTGTTGGGGCAGTTTTTTTAATTGGTCTCTTGGTGTGGTTTATTTTGTCTCTAATAAATATTGGGCTTTCAGCCACTGATAATTTTTCCAAACTTTTTATATTTGGTTATTTATTGATATTTTTCTCGCAAGTTATTATCAATTTTGGAGCAAATCTTGGGTTTCTTCCTGTAACGGGACTTCCCCTCCCATTTCTTAGTTATGGTGGCTCAAATTTGATTATTCATTTTCTATCATTAGGCATTATCCAAAGCATCAATCTCCGAAAATCCTAATCTTTTGCCAATAATCCATGTCTTAGTATAAATTTGTAGAGATGTGGCTGTGCCCCTCTTTTAATTCTCCGCCAGAGGCGGACATTCTGCCCGCTAGAGGTGGCATACCACTCACAAATCGGGGAGGATCTCATCTATTATGATATCGCCTCTGGCGACGGAGAATGATATTCCTTGAACACCAAATTGACTATCCAACCATGGAATCTCTATCCAATCCAAATCATTTACTCTAAATCTTAAATACTTTCTCTTCTCACTCCACAAGAAGGACCACTTCTGCCAACCATGATGATATTCAAAATTAGCATCAGAATAAAATAATTTGGGCTCCCCATGCTTCAAATAAATCTTATTATCAGATAATTCTTGCCAAACGGTCAAATCTTGAAAAGCATCAATCTTAATTCTTGGCAATGCCCTATCACTATTCTTTCTTATAAAAAATGAAATCATACCTTCTTTAACATCACCCTTAAATGACTTTGATATGCCAGTAGATTCATTGATTGGTGGCTCGCCAAATAAAGAATATCCCCTTTTGGCAATATTATTAGAAATTTTCCAATCATCATTTCCGCTCCATCCATTCTGACCCGACAATTTACTTCCCACCTCATAATCATCAAAACTATCACAAATCACTGGAACTTGAGAATAAAGAGAGCAATTCAAGGACGGATAAGGAATCTCCGCCTCCGACTTTATGATTGAAGAATATCTATCACCCCTACTTGTTCTTAACCCAAAGAAATATTTTTTCTCTCTATCAAAAGAACTCGCACTTGCCGAAAAATTATTTTCCCCAACCTGAACGATGTCCCTCTTCTTTAAGACGGCAGACTGCTCCCAATTCGCCTCATTCACTAATTGCCCGTCCAAATATCTCACCTCATATTCTACTTCGTCGATATTTTCACTATCATCAATCAATAACGAAAAATCAAACTTATTATTTCCTTCATCAAATTCAGCCGAAAAAGAAATTGGCTCAATCGACAATTCACCGAATGGCGACGGCTCAAAAACAATAAAATCATTCGCCAAAAAATCATCAATCCTTTTCCACCAAGGATTATTCCCATTCCAAGAAAAAATTGACGAGGAAATATAGCCTCCGCTCACAAAATCATTATCTTGAAAATTTAAATTCTCATCATAATATCCATTTACTTCTAAATGAAAAATCTTATTGCTTCCCAAAATAAAATCTTTCTCAGAAAATCCTTGACCCTTACTTCCAACCAAAACATTATCTGCCTCCCCAATATTTTTTAAAGATATAGAATAAGGCCTGGGTTCAAAAAATCTTTGAAAGCAAGTTTCCTTATCATGGCAAACCTCTCCTTCTGACTTATTTTTAAAGAAATGAAGTCCCATCGCCAAATCATTGCTGGTAAGAAAATCCCTTATTTCAGAATCTACTGAAAAATCCAACCAATAATTCCCGAGGCAAGAATAAAAACTAACATCCTTAATATAATTATGCCCGATATTGTTTGATATTTTAGGAACACATTCTGAAAGATTTATTGAATAAACATCGCTCATCCCCCCACTCCAATCTTCTTGGTCAAACCCCTTCGCCAAAAAATAATATTCTCCGGGAGAAAAATTTTTCAACCATAATTCAAAATCATTTTCTTCTTTTTTGTTAATGATAAAATCATCTAATTCTTTCAGATTTTCCCAATTATCCTCTGTCGCAGTGGCTGAAGATGTTGAATATTTGAAAACAAAATTCACCCTGCTTGTAGTTGCCGAATCTAATGAGAAAGAAATTATTGGCATACCATCGTTCTCTCTTAAATAATCATCTTCAAATATTATTTTTGGCGGACGAAATCTTGGCTCAGACAAACTGAAATGATTTTGTGGTTGGGGGACATCTCTTTCCAAAAAATCTAAACTTCCCCCAGTATCATATCCATTTCCCATTTTCTCTTCATCACCACCGATTGCCATACTTTCAGATGTGGAATCCTTTGTCGCTTTTCGCTCCAAACTCTTTCCTTCTTCTGCTGATAAATCAATATATGAAATTTGATCAATTATCTCATCGTCCTTGTTTAGAAGCATTATTCTATAAGAAGCCCCACTCGTCTGCCCGAGAGAAGATGACCTTAAAATACTGGCTACTACACCCTCATAATTTAGAAAATCATAATTATTGAGACCAACTAATAAAAATCCTTTGGGCAATATATCAACAATATCCTCTGATTTTGACCCAATCTTTGCTATCGTCTTTTCTGTCGTTGTCGCCCCTCCTTTTTCTGTGATTAATTTCAATGACCAGCTATCAACATTTTTTGGCTCATCGTTTGGATTATATAATTCAATAAATTCCCAACCATCATCAGTTCCCGAGGCATTATATAAAAATTCTGATATTAATATCTCGCTTGTCCCTTCTGAATTATTAATTGGTGGCGGAGATTGAGATGGGGTTGGAGACGGGGAAGGAGAAGATGACGGAGTTGGAGAAGGTGATGGCGATGGCGATGGAGAGGGAGATTGATTTGAAGATGATCCTCCACCATTAGACGAAGAGCCACCACCACCACTACCACCACTACCACCAGTATTCTTTGGTGGAGGAAAATACATTGAATTTTTTCTTTTTGGAGTTCCAAAAATTCCATTGCTAATTGCTCCGCTATAAGTATGCCAGCCAGTCAAAAAATCATCATTTCTTTCCATACTTTTTTTGCCCGAAGAATCACCAGCCAACCATTCTGTATTAGCAACCGCCTCATCAACCAAAAAGCAATTATCATCCATCAATCGTAAAAACTCATCCTTGTTTCCAATAGAACCCTTAAAAATTTGGTTCGCCGGAATGTTTGGAACTGAACTATCATCAGTTCTTTCCAAAAGAAAATATCCATCCTTAGGGATTATCGCTTCCGCCCCCTCATCTCCGAATAGATTTTTTATCTGCCCTGCCTTATCCAATAACTGCCAATCTTTAATACTTATATAATCATCCGAAATATTTTTTAATTCTATCCACTCATCATTACTTGAATTTGTCGTCCCTGCCCATGCGATTTCATTTATTATCACCTTCTTTTGAGAAACATTTCCTTTTGGATTATTTTGGTTGCACCAATTAATTTCTTTTTTGAAATTTGACGGTGATAATTTTGGCGATGGCGATGGGGTCTGAGATGGAGTTGGAGATGGAGATGATGAGGGCGAAGGTTTAATTGTTTGAGTAGGAATTGGCGAATTATTTGATTTTGGTCCCGTATTTTGATTTTGATTTGCCGCGAAAATAGGCAATGCCGCCTCATTGGTCATATAATCCCCATCTTTTAACCCCGAATTACTTTCATCAGCGATATCATTAAAGTCAACAATCAAAAAGTCATCAGTATTTGCTAAATTAATATCAGAAAAATCATCTTGCTCTTGCTCTTTCTCCTGCTCCTGCTCCTGCTCCTGCTCCTGCTCTTGCTCTTGCCCATCATCATCGCCACTAATAACATCTACTAATCCACTAACAAGAGAGCCCAACCCGCCCCCTATCTTAGAAATTTTTGTTTCTTGGTTTTGCCTTAAAAATTCAGAATCATCTCTATATCTTTCTGCTTCTTGAAAAAACAAATTAAGCAACCCCGCCCCATGAATAACTGCTTGGCGAGAAAGATGAAGCCAATAATCTTGATAAATATCATCATCATTGATGGAAATAAAATTATTTTTCAATATCACCAATCCATTATTTACTTTTATTTTTGCTAATTTATATTTTCCAAACTCATCTTCTTTTTCTAAATAATAAAAATCTCCTGTATTTCTCACATCTAAATAATCTATCTCCGGGAAAGAAAAGCCACTTTGAATTCCTATTGTATCATCACTAAAAAAGTTTCTTTGAGAATATTCTGCTATGCTATCAAAATAATTCCCTAATCGGAAAAATATTTTTGGGCTCGCCCCCTTCAGCAAATATGACACATCAAATGATCCGGGAGAAAATTGACTCGTCCATTCTTCAAAAGAATCACCAAATGCATGAGGGTCATTCCTCGTATGAGTAGGTACCGCTAAATCTTGTAATAAGTGAAGGATATGCCCAAGGCATTGAAATGCTTCTTTTCTTTTTCCTTGAATAAACAAATAAATTGCCTTATTCCAAGTATTAACTGATGAAATCTCAATTGGATTTTTTGCTAATTTTGCATAAGGATTAAGGGCTGAATTTTTATAAAATTCACCAATAAAATTTGCTTGAACGGAACTATTTGTTGCCCATTCTTTTGATGAGACAATATAGTTTTCAATCATTCCTAATGCACCTGCTAAAATATCGGCACTTTCGCCATTTAATCCTCTGTCCGTTCTCACATCAAGGAAATGATTTATTGTCCTTGTTGGTGGCTCATCTTCTGTTGCGCTTCCTCTCATCAGCCACCATAAGTCGTCCTCACCTATTTGATAAGAAAAATTTTGGTTATGAAACTCTGCCATTTCCTTTGTGAGTAATGGGTGGGTAGTTGATTGTTTAAAGGCGAGAGTTTTGATTGGGAAAATAATAAATGCTAATAGAAAGAAAAAACAAAAGTATACTCTTTTCATATGAGATTTTTGGAACTTTTGTCCTCTTCAATTTTCAACCCTGAATCGCGAGATTATTTTTTTATTTTTTTAATCGTTTAATAATCCGAAATCCAAAATTTTAAAGATAAATAATTATAATTTTTGTCATTCCCGCCTCCTCATTGTCATTCCCGCGAAGGCAGGGGTCTCTACCTCCCCAAAAAATCTAAAATTTCTCTATTTCGTTCGTAAATAGACAAATTATATCCATTCCCGCTAGAGGCGGACATACTGCCCGCCAAGAAAGAAATTGCTTTGCAATTTATTTCTTGTCTCCGCGATGATTAATTCTCCGCCAAAGGTAGTATATCCGCCTCAGGCGGGCGGATCCGCCTCTGGCTGGAAAAAACTCGTTTTGCCTCTATTTGAAAATCGGCAAAACTCAAACATTTGAATATATAGATCATCGCTCCCCATTCCTTAATTTGTTTCTATTTACTCTCTAGATATTCGAAATTTTGAT
>JBFEPE010000007.1:0-36220 GCA_041550235.1 Minisyncoccia bacterium | reverse complement strand
TTCCCACTTGATATCTACAAAATCACCAGCACAGATATTTATTGTTTGACCTGGCCATGCTGTGACATTGTTTCCTGTCTCTGAATCTTTTCCTTTTACTTTAAAATCTTCAAACTCAGGAGACTTTGCTGTTGCTTTTAGATATCCTCGCCATGTTTCCAAATCAAATATACCTCCACCATTAATTCTCACGTGCCCGCAAGCTCTACCTGCTGGCATATCACTAAATCTTGCTTCATCCAAATATGCAGTTACTGTATTTCCACTGAGACCACATTTTCCATCATTTGCTCCATAAAATTTTCCACTTGAACCAGCAGTGCTACAAAATACTCCCGGCTCAGTTATTAAAACATCCATTTCACAATTATCTGTTGTCGCAGAATGGGTAAATATTTTTGCCTCAAAAACTCTCCACGGATGAATTGTCTGCTTTGTTGCTTCTGCTTGAAAACACTTTCCAACAAATTCTGAATCACTACAATCAACTTCTGAATATGATATTCCTCCTGTGCCAACATATGCTTGATCTGTTGGAAAATCTAAATAGAAGTGACCATCATCTGCTCCTCCTCCTCCATCATCAACCTTTATCATTCCTTGACTATATTCTGCATCTTCGCCATCACTTCCTATTTTCGTTTGATTGGGTTGAGAAATGGTAGATTGAACTGCCCCTGCTTTAAAATTAAATAAATCCCTTATTCCAAAATCCAAAATTATTTTTTCAAATAAATTACTTGGTTCCTTTATTACAGGGAAATAAAATTCTTGGGTTTTTGCTTCTGCAAAATTTGAGCCCATTAAGAGAATTATTCCTGTTAAAATTAATATTGATAATGATATTATTTTTTTCATATTTTTATTTTATAAAATTAAAATTTAATATTGACCACTTTTAAATTTAATTTATTCATATCTATATTATAGATGATAATAATATCAAGACAAGGAAAATTTTTTAAAAAATATCAATCTCTCAAATCCATCATTCCTTAAAATCATCCCTCCTCAACCCTGATAGTAATAAAATTGATTGAAATGTCCCATGGGGTATTTCCTTTTTGCCCATTTTTACAATCACGGTTCGTGTTTTTTCCCCTTTCTTGCGATATTTAGCATGGCTTCCTTTTTGAGAAACAAAAACAAAGCCACATCTTTCCAGTGTCTTAATCACTACACTCAACTTGATTGGATTAGGCATATTAAAAAAAGTTTACAGACCCCCCCGCCTTCGCGGGGGGGGGTTGGTCTTATCTAAATCAATGCCCTCAATATAATTTGATTAGGCATATTTAATGACAGAAGAAAATATATCGGGTCGCTCAACCTTGCTTATTTCTGAAGATGGGGCATCCTCAAGATATAATTCTAATGCCTCTTCTAAATTTCTTATTGCATCTTTTCTGTTTTTTCCAAAACTTGATATTCCGGTGTTTAGATTCCAAGAAACATAATATTTTCCCTCTTTCCAAACAACATTTTTTAAATTTAATTTATTCATATCTATATTATAGATGATAATAATATCAAAACAAGGAATAATAATTATCAAAATAAACTAAAAGAGGGACGGCCATTGTCTCACACAACGTCGTCCCCCATTGAATTTTCTTTGTTTTCATTATTATCCTCATTTTTCCGCATTCGCAAATTACAACCCGTTTTTACTAACGACCCCCAACCACACTTCTATTGGCTCAATATCTTTGATGCCACTTTCATTCCGTATTCCAACTACTGACAAAGCAACTGAATATTTTTCTTGATCGGAGAACACAAACTGATGTGGCTCTTCAAGTGTTGATGCTTGATTGTTGACATATTTTTGAGACGACTTTCCTCCATCGCCCCAGGATACCTCAAAAAAGTATCCAAAAGTGCCGCTAGGAAAATTCGATTCGACTTTCCATCCCCAAAATGTTTCTGTTTTTCCATTGGTGGGATTTGGTGTATTAACTCTGCAATACTCAATCGAAACATTAACATTCTCCAATACCATATTTATGTATTGAGTAGAAATAGGTTCATTAACATCGGGATTTGTTTTGCATCCAACTAATCCCAAAAACACCAAACAAACCAAAACCGCAAACAAAACTTTACGCTTATTCATGTTTTCCTCCTTTTTTGAAAACAATTTATTTTTATTTTTTAAACTTCTCTTACAACAGAATCCATATCAGATTCTACCCTTATTATATACGAATAAAATAAATTTGTCAAGGGGTAGTTATCCACACCCCCGCACGAAGCGGGGGAGGGGACTTTTTAAAAACTTTATCTCAAATTAATATTAAAAAACAATATATAAATATGCTATAATTTAGTTGTCGAAAAAATTAAATTAGCTTTGAAAAAGCGAAATAAAAATATGCTAAGTTGGGTAAAAAAATTATACATCTATCTATTCTCAGCCATTGGATTAGTCATCTTAATCATCGGAGCAGTCCAATTAATTGATTTAGGTCTCAGAGCATGGGTATTTACAAAAGCCGATACTTATTTGAGATATCCATTAGAAAAACCAGTGCCAACAACTGACAGGGAGGTTGATGAAGATGGCGAAGAAGTGGGTCAAATAAGCGAGGAAGAATTGGAAGAATTTAATAAGGCAGAAATCACATCGCAGAGACAAAGAAGATTATCTAATTCCATATCATTGATTATTGTTGGCTTGCCATTATTTCTCTATCACTGGAGATTAGCAAGAGGATTGGAGGGATAGATTCTTTATTAAAGATTTTTGAGAGGGGGTATCACAATACCCCTCTTTTTTGTCATATTCGTTCGTATTGTCATTCCTGCCTATCTTGTCATTCCCGCCTATCTTGTCATTCCCGCGAAGGCGGGAATCTCATATTTTTCTCATTTTTTAGATACCTGCCTTCGCAGGTATGACAAAAAATGCGAAAAATATGCCTGCCGTGATTTAAACCATAACCAAAGACAACAAGAAAATAATGAGCAATAAAAAAATACCGGCGGAGAAGAATTTGATAATTCTCCTCAACCGGACTAATTTAGAACTCACTATATAATTCCTCTATTTTCCAAACATTTTTATGGTCTTCTTCGCCTACGGATAAGGATTGTAATTTTATCACACTTAGGGGGGAAATATTTGAAAGATCATTGAGGGGGCAAATAAAAGAATATATTCTTTTCTTATCTTTGGGAAAATTAGGGATAGAAGCAGAGGGATCTTTTAAATCATCTTTAATCATCCATGTCACCACTCTAAACATTTTACGGCCTTTAATGAAAAATGCTTCACTCTCTAAAACCAGCAAAACCTTATATGCAATCCTTTCTTCTATTTCAGCAGGCATTCCCTCATACATATTTCTCGTTTCTTCTTCTGCCTTTTTGATGCAATCCAGCCAATCGTCGCTATTTTTGAGTTTTGCCAACATAAGAAAGCATAAGGAGAGATGAAGTAGCACTATAATACAGAACCAAATTCCCGGTTTGCCACCCCCATATACTTCTTTCATTAAATCAACCAACAAATATATTGTCAGCAGAGCGACAATAGAATAGGCAGTAATTGAAAGCAGATTTCTTTTCAAGGCAAATTTTTCATACTTATTCATTTTTTGTTCCTCCTGCAATACACCTTAATATATTATTTTAATTTGTCAAGGTTGAGGGGGTATTTAAAAACCACTTTCTAATTCAGGATAATAAACAAATATGCTATAATCAATTTGTCAAAAAAAATAATTATGGAATTTGAATTATCAAAAAATAATCTTTATTACCACGACCCCATCTTATCCATGGATCCCTTTTCGCGATTTTTAATAAAGGCAATTACAATTTTCACAAATATAATATTGGCAATCGGGGCAATACTTTTAATCATCGGCAAATTAGACAATACAAGACTATTAGGAATACTTATTCTCCTCATAATTGCCCATTTTCTATTGAACAAAAATAAACCAAATAAAAAATTTGATGCCATTTTTTTCAGAAAAATAAATAAAGGCAACTCATTCAACCTATTTGATTATGTCAATAATAATTTCAAGAAAGAAATGAGATTAGGTGTAGAAAGAGCAATATCATCAGGCGGGGATTTAAAATTAATAATTTTAGACCATTTATTTTTACAAAAAAAATTCAAATCAATCTTATTAAAATTAGATATCAATCCCGAGGAATTTCGCATCCTATTAAAACAAGAGGTTTTGAAAAGCAAAAAAAATATTAAGGACTTATCAAAAAAAGAAATAATATCAATCGCTGAAAATTTGACCATCACAGCATTCAGTTTTTATGAAAAAGATTTTATATCAGAAAATGAATTATTTCTATCAATCTTTTTCGCCAAAGACACCGCTCTTTCCAAATTGATGAATCATTTCCAATTTGATTTTAATGATGTGAGGTCAGCAATTATTTTCGCAAGATTTAAAAAGCAATTTATCAATTTGAAAAGAGTCCCCCTCACATTAAGTTCTTTTTCATCACCACTCCAAGCAGGCTCAGGCAGGATAATGAATAGAGCATGGACAGCAAGACCAACTCCAAAATTAGATGCCGTTTCCATAGATTTAACGAACAGAGCAAAATTAGAACAAATCGGCTTTATGATTGGTCATGAAAACGAAAGAAAGCAATTATTAAATATCTTATCTCGCCCAAGCAGAAACAATGCCATTTTGATAGGCGAGCCGGGAAGTGGCAAAGAAACAATCATCCTTCATTTAGCATATAATCTCACGCGAGATGCCGTCCCGCCAGAACTTTTTGATAAGAGATTAGTTCAATTATCAATAAGCCAATTAGTAGCAGGCGGTAGTCCTGAGGAAATTTTAGAGAGAACAAAAAATATTATCAACGAAATTTTAATTGCTAAAAATATAATTCTTTATATTCCCGATTTTGATAATTTAACAAAAAGTTCAGGTGAAAATTATTTATCTGTTGCCGATGCGATTATTCCTAATTTAAATCGCGGAGATTTTCAAGTTGTCGCATCAACCACCCCACAAGATTTTAAAAAAGACATTGAGCCAAAAAAAGATTTATCAGCAACATTTGAAAAGATAGAAGTAAATGAAATAAGCGAGGATGAGGCGACTGATGTCTTGAGTTATATATCTTTAATATTAGAAAACCAATATCAAGTGAATATTAGTTTTCGTGCAATAAAAAGGGCGGTAAAAATATCAAAAAGATATTTCAGAGAAAAACTCCTTCCATCAAGTGCCGAGGATTTGCTAAAAGAAGCATTGGCTCATATAAGAAATTCTGGCGACAATGATTTAAATGAGGAAGATGTTGTCTCTGTTGCTCAAATGAAAATAAATGTCCCTCTTTCAACTACTCAAGAAAAAGAAGCAGAAAAATTATTGAATTTAGAAGAATTAATTCATAAAAATTTAATAGACCAAGAAGAGGCAGTGAGGTCGGTGAGTCAAGCAATAAGAGAATATCGGGCGGGACTTTCTCGAAAGGGGGGACCAATTGCGACATTTCTTTTTGCTGGACCAACTGGTGTTGGAAAAACAGAATTGTCAAAAATTTTAACAAAAATCCAATTCGGCTCATCAGAAAATATGGTGAGGTTTGATATGTCTGAATATCAAGATAAGAAAAGTATATTCAGATTCATTGGTTCGCCCGACGGAGAGACAGGAGGGACTCTCACCGAGGCAATAAGGAAAAAGCCGTTCTCGCTTATTTTATTGGATGAGTTTGAGAAAGCACACCCTGATTTGCTAAATATGTTTTTGGGTGTTTTTGATGATGGACGACTCACTGATAATCTTGGAAGAGTGATCGATTTTACAAATACAATAATCATTGCAACATCAAATGCTCATTCTGATTTAATAAAGCAAAGGATTGAGGAGGGGGCAAGTGTTAGGGAAATTTCAGAAGAGTTAAAAGATCGTCTCACTGACTATTTCCGACCGGAATTGATAAATAGATTTTCAAAAGTAATTGCCTTTCAGCCATTATTGCCGGAACATATTTCCCAAATAACTATTTTGATGTTAAATGGATTATCAAGCGACTTAGAAAAAGAGCAAGGGATTTCATTAAAGTTTGATAATTCGACATTGAATCAATTAGTTAAGATTGGATATAGCCCGGTATATGGAGCAAGACCAATGAGAAATGCTATCAGTGATAATATAAAGAATATTTTGGCTGATAAGATTTTAAGAAAAGAGATTTATCGTGGCGATATTGTCGCCATAAGATTTGATGGCAATAATTTCATCGCAGAAAAATCTTCTAACTAATCAACCTCTCTGTCACTCCTGTCCGCCGAAGGCGGATAGCACTTCGGCAGATTGTCCGCCTTCGGCGGAGAGTCTAAAAGCCAAGGCAGAATAGAATTGCATGATATAGATTCCCGCCTTCGCGGGCAGTATGTCCGCCTCTGGCGGGAATGACACCCTCACATAAAGTTATAAAAAAATTAATATACTACCCCGCCCCTTCGGGGCGGGGTAGTATATTTCAACTTCAAAAGTTATCTAAAATTATTGCAGCAACTTCCCCCGCCCCGCGAAGCGGGGCGGGGGAAGTTGCTCATAATCATCCCAAAAGTTATCCACAGAATTGCTATTGACAGTAATTTTAAAAATAATAAAATATAATCATTAGAAGATTTTAAGTCTCGTTTCTTTCTTGACGAGATTTTTTCTTTGACAACTCAATACAAAAAAATTATTCTGCCTTAATCGCAGATCCTGAGTAATGATTTGTCAGTGGAGTTCGCTTCATTGGTGATGACTTATTCTTGGATAAATGCTTGGGTTTCAGCGATGGAATTCAATTCGTTTATTCATTTCTATCATTATTTATTTAGTGTTTAGAAGGGGTCTGCGCTTAAAGCAGAATTTTTTATTCTAACTCAGATAAAACACCTGCCAATAATTTCTTAAACTTATCTATTTGCTTATCTGAATCAAATTTCAAAACACTACTTCTCAATCCCTCGCAATAAGAATCATAATTTTTTAAAACATCCAAAATCTTACCTTTCCATTCTGAAATATTATATATATCTTGAATTAATAATTTCTCGGGTAAAATTTCAGAAATGCCGCCGATATTTGAGCCAATACAAGGAATGCCCAATGCCAACGACTCAACAGCCACCCTTCCAAATGCCTCTTCCCAAATTGATGGCATCAGAATAATCTTTGCCTTTTTATAAATATTTATCACATCAATCTCTCTATTAGTATAAAAAATATTATTATCCCAATAGGGTCGCTCAAATCCCCTACCAACAATCATAAATTTATGGGCTGGCATAATATTGGCTATTTCTTTAAAAATCCCCATTCCCCTTACCCCCTCATTGCTCATTATTGTTATATATTTCTCCCCTCTTTCTTCTGATAAATTAATTTCTTTTTTTAATAAATTTTTAAAATCAATAATTGGATAAACAATCTCTGATTCTCTATCAAAAATATTTTTTATTTTATCTGAAACAAATTTAGAATTTGATATTATCAAATCAGATTTTTTGATTGCAATCTCATTATCCTTAAAGCCCAATCTAATAAATGGCGACTGAATTAATAAATATATTTTTTTAAATAATTTTTTAAGACCTCTAAAATAATTTTTAATAAAACCAAAATTATAATCACTTCTTATGAAATATATTTTTTTGCCCTTGAAAAATCTTATAGCAATAGCCCCATATCTCCCTTGTGAAATTAATATATCGCCCTCTTGTTTTTCAATAAATTTCTTTATTTTTTTTCTATTAAGCCAATATTCAAAATAAGGAAGCCACGGAATTTCCATTATTTTTATTCTTTTTACTTGCCAATTATCAAGTTTATGCTTACTGGCTGAAAATGTTTTTTCCGCTTCACATCCTAATAAGGAAAAATCAGCAGTAGAAAATTCGTCTGATGAGATTAATTTTTCTATTAAAAAATGAAGGGATTTTTGAGCCCCTCCGATATTATATCCTAAAAATCTATCAAAAATTATTATTTTCATAATTTTAATTTTAAAATTAAATTTATTTAAAGATATAAAAAATTTGCCCATCTACCCCCCCCCGCCTTAGGTAGTATATCCGCCTCTAGCGGGCGGGGGGGTAGATATTCTTTAAAATATAATTATTTAAAAATTACTATTTTCCCATCACAATATTTATTCCTAATATTGCCTTAACAAAAAATACTTTGGATATTTTTTTTCTAATTTTTATGGGTAGAGCAGTGATTAAACCCTCAATTAATTTTGCCAAAAAAATTGGAAATTTTAAATAGATGCCTCTGCCTCCCGCATAATAAGACCTCACCTTGAAAAAACCAGCATTTTTCAATATATTATGCAACTCTCTTATTGTGTATTCTTTCAAGTGAAATCCTTGTGGCTCGCCCAAATTAAAATATCTTGAATCATCGTGGGGGCCAGATAAAGAATTTGGCGTTATACAAATAAAAACTCCCCCTTTTTTTAAAACTTTATAAGCCCATGCCATATTTTCAGCAATATCATCTGAATGGATATGCTCCAATACTTGATTGCTAAAAACAATATCTATTGTTTCCGCCTCTATTTCTTTGGGCATATCAACTCCATTGAAAAAAATGATTTCAAAATCATTTGGGATATTTTTTTTAAGAACAGATGATACTTCTAAAAAATAAACTTTATTTAAAAATTTACTTACCTCTGATGATAATTCTCCATTGCCACCGCCGATTTCAAGAAAGGTAGCATCTTTTTTATTCAAAAATTTCTTTATTAAATTCATCTGCCTCTTGACTCTTTTTTTCTTATTTTCCTCATCGCCCACATAAAATCGATGGGATGATTTTGAAAAATATTCATTATACAAAGACTCATAAAGATTTCTCCTCTCTGATTTATTTGAGTTTTTTAAGATAATTGCTAATTTTTTTTCAATCTCAAAATCTTTTTTTATCTGTTCTTTGCTTCTTAATTCCATATATTGTGTGCGTTTAATTTATTTTTTGATTATATCACAATTATATTGCCATTCAATTATTATTTTTTCTTATATTGTGATAAAGTGTCTCCCCTCCCCCGCCCCAAAAGGGCGGGGGAGGACTTTATGCCATTCAATTGCCATCAACCCCTCTTTGAAAATAGCACAATAAAGTGATAGAATGATGATAATTAAATAAATGAATAATGCTAAAAATAATAAAAGAATATTGCTTTGTATAAACTCCGATATTGGAAGAGGAAGGTCTATTGGCTGGAGATTTTTTCAAATAGCAAAAGAATTAAGAAATGAGGGAATAGATTTTGAGATAATAGCAAGAGATAATCATTCAGATTTCCCAGTCATTACCCCATTTTATAAAAATTATTTAGCAAGATTATTGAGAGCAATAAGAATATATCTCTTCCCATTTTTTCAACCAAGAAGTATTGATGTCTCATTATTCGATAATTTTGTCTTACAAAAAATAAAGAAATTAGGAAAATTTGATATTGCTCATTTTGGAGAATATTTGCCAAAATCCATCTATTATTTAAAAGAAAGGGGGGTGAGGATATTCCTTGATATTCCCACCGCTCATTATAAATATCTTTATTCTTTGGGAAAGAAGAGTTTTGATTTAGACAACAAAATATTGCCGGAAAAAAATATTGATAAAGCAATTACATTATCTGACTTATTAGTCATCCCATCCCCCTTTGTCAAAGAAAGTCTAAAAATGGCTGGATTTGGAGATAAGGAAATGAAAATAGTAAATTTTGGAGCAGATATGCCATCTGATTTTGAAGAGAGGGATATTTTAGATAAGACAAAAAGTTTCAAAGAAAATAATATCCCAATGAGATTTATTCATTGTGGAGGAGTAAATTTCAGAAAAGGAGCAAATTTTTTAATTGAGGCATGGAATAAGGTAAATCTTAAAAATGCAGAATTGATTTTTTGCGGACGAATTTATAGAAGTTCAAAAAAATTCACCAAAAATCTTAAAAAAGATATTAAACTTTTGGGATATGCTGATGTTAAGCCATATTTAAAAAATTCACATATTTTTATTTTGCCATCATTGATGGAGGGGTCGGCTAAAGCGATTTTTGAAGCGATGTCTTATGGCTTGCCAATTATCACTACATTTAATTCAGGGTCTGTGATAGAAAATAATAAGGATGGGTATATCGTGCCGATAGGTAATAGCGATATCTTATCTGAGAAAATTAAGTATTTTTATAATAATCCCGATAAGGTCGCCGAGATGGGAATCTCCGTCTTCAATAAGTCAAAGAATTATACTTGGAAAAGATATGGCGAAGATGTCGTGGAATTATACAATAATTAACTATGAAAATATTATATTTGACAACCGTTGATGTGCTGGGACAAGAAAGTGCTCAAGCGATGCAAATAAGCCGAATGGCAATAGCATTCAAAATGAAATTGAAAAATGATTTTTTGCTACTTTCTTCTGCCCCAAAAATATCATCACGATTTCTAAGACAATTATTATTTATCATAAAAGCATTACCAAAGGTTTATATATTCAAACCCGATATTATTTATACAAGAAATATCGCCATTGCTTGGATAATGAGATTATTTGGCATCCAAACAATTTATGAAATCCACAAACCATTTGAAACCAAAACAGGCGACTTTATTTTCAAAAAAATATCAAAAAAAATAAAGATAGTCTCAATATCACAAGCGATAAAAAACTTTATTATTGAAAAATATAATTTAGATGACAAAAAAATTCTTGTCGCCCATGACGGAGTTTTTTTGGAAGACTTTTCTGCCATCAAAGAACCAAAAAATGAATTGAGAAAAAAATATTTAGGATTAAGCGAAAATGATTTTGTTGTTTTATATCAAGGCAGTTTTCAAGAAGGAAAAGGGGTTGATATTATTTTAGAAGTTTCAAAAATCTTGCCGGAAATAAAATTTGTTTTGATTGGTGGCTCAAATCCTAATCCTCAAGAAAAATATAACAATGTCGTTTTTTTAGAAAAAAAGAAGCCAAATAAAATTCCTTATTTAATCAAATCTGCTGATATTTTAATTTTGCCTAATACAAAAAGACTGCCATATTGGAAATTTACTTCCCCATTAAAGATGTTTGATTATATGGCGACAGAAGTTCCCATTATCGCCTCAGATTTGGGCTCCATTAGAGAAGTTTTGAATGATAAGAATAGTTTTCTTTTTAATCCCGAAAATATAGATGATTTAAAAGAAAAGATATTATTTATAAAAAACAATTATTCTTTAGCCCAAGAAAAATCCCGCCAAGCCCTTAATGATGTCAAAAAATACACATGGCAAGAAAGAGTTGATAATATCCTACAATTTATAGCCTAAAAAATATATCCTTATTTTCTTCTTTGTGGATTCGCTTAAATCTCTTTGAACTTCCACAATTAAAATGAGAAATAATAGGGCTGTCTTGCTCTTCACCTATTAAATATTCAATGCTTGGGATATTTTTAAGAAAACTATATTTTTCTATCAAATTTTCTTTTTTAATCGGATAAATAGTCTTATATTTCAGATTTTTTTCTTTTATTAATTCAAAAATTGAATCGCCGCTATCTTTTGTAATAGGCAAAATTCCTAATATCCGACAAATTTTTCTAACAATTTTTATAATTGCACTTTTTTTGATTGGCAGATAATTGAAATAAAAACTTTTCAATAAGGATGTTTTGATAATAGAGAACCAAACATAAGGATATTTATTAACCTGCTTTTGATGATTTGCTTTTATTATTCCGATGATATCTAAATCATCCCTTTCCAAATAATCAATCATTTTTGTTATCGCCCCATCTGAGGAATTAATGTCTGGATCGCAGATAATGGTGTATTTATTATTAAAATTAAGTTGGGTGAGGCATAAGTTTAGACCAGAAACATGAGAGAGATTGGCAGACTCTATTTCTAAGTTATTTTTTAAGATTTTTATATTGTCCGTTATATTTATTTCCTCCCTCGTCAATTCCCCTGAATTGTCAGCAATAATCATTTCAAAGTCAATCTTTTCTTGATTTAGTTTAGATATTTGCTTCTTTATAAAGTCGCCTGTTTTATAATTCACAACAATAATATTTAATTTATCCATATTATTCTTATTATATTCACAATATCATTCAAAGCAAATGATTTAATAATATAAAAAATAATTTATTTTTTACCATCATTGCTAATGGTATTTTTTAATGATAAGATAAAATATAAAATTTAAATTATTATGAGGGGTCTATTTAAAACAATACTTTCGGAAACACTCAAGGGGGAGAGTTTGGTGAGGACTTTACAAAATTTAGCATTAAGTGAAATTGAAATTGAGGGAAATGTAGTTGATTTGGGTTCAAAATCAAAAAATTCTTCTTATTATAGGTTTATAAAGTCAAAGCCAAACACAAATATTATTTTTACAGATTTTAATCCTCGAGGAGAAGGTATTTTGAAGATTGATTTGGAGGGTAAGTTTCAAATTGAGAGTATTAGCAAAGATTTTCTATTATTAAATAATGTTCTTGAGCATCTTTTTAATTATCAAAATTGCATTGATGAATGTTTTAGAATTTTAAAGAAGGATGGGTATTTGGTTGGTGTAGTTCCCTTTTTATATAGAGTTCATTTGGATCCTGATGATTATTTTAGATATACAGAATCATCTCTAATGAAAATATTTGGCAATGCTGGATTTTCTAACATTTTGATTAAGCCATTGGGATTTGGCCCAATGAGTGCCGGAGCTTCTCAATATGCCAAAGTATTCAAAATAAAGTTTGTCGTCGCAATTATTTATATTATTTCAATATCGGTGGACAAAATTCTTAATAAGATTTTTAAAAATAATAAATCAATTCGTTCAAATAATTTCCCACTGAGCTATTTGTTTATTTGCAAGAAGTAATTTTGGCTATTTAAGTATGTGATATAATATTAAAATATGGTAGAAGATAATAATAATGGGGGAAAAATTAAAAAATATGGGAATCAATTAGGTAAGGAAAATATTATTTCTGATAAATATCTCACGATAGAGAGATGGAATAGTTATTATTATCAAATAAGAGAGATATTAGACACCGGAGCAAAAAGTGTATTAGAAATAGGAGTAGGAGACAAAACGACAGGAAATTTTTTGAAAAATAGAGGATTAGATTATAAAAGTGTTGATATTGATGAAGAATTAAATCCAGATATTATCGCTGATATATTAAATATCCCCATTGAAAATAAATCATTTGATACCGTTGTTGCATTTGAAGTATTAGAGCATTTGCCTTTTGAAAATTTTGAAAAGGCAATTTTAGAAATGAAAAGAATTGCCAAAAATTTTGTGATAATCAGTTTGCCTCATTTCGGACCGACAATAAAATCTTCTAAAAAAATTCCCTTTTGGGAATTTAAGTGGGTATTTAAAATTCCAATTCCAATAGAGCATAAACTTGGCGGTGAGCATTTTTGGGAGGTTGGTAAAAAAGATTTTCCGAATAGTAAAATAAAGAAGGTGCTATCAAAACACTTTGAATTGATAAATGATTATATCCCCTTTGAAAACCACCATCACCATTTCTATATTTTAAAAGTCATATCAGGGTAAGCAAAAAAAATGAAAATTAGAAAAATATTAAAAAATAATATAGTATTTAAAAAATTATTCCTCAATAAATTATCACGAAGGAGAAGGGGGGATTTTTTAAAAAAATATGCCAGCGATTTAAAGACGTTGGAGATTGGGGCAAAATCAAAGGAAAATAAAAAGTATTTTCCCAATATTTCAACATTGAATATTGAATCAGGGGATGAAATAGATTTTATCGCAAATGCTGAAAATTTAGAAGATATTTTATCTCCCAATAGATTTGATATTGTATTATGCCTATCTGTTTTAGAACATACCGAAAATCCTCAAAAAATTGTAAATAATATAAAAATGATTCTGAATAAAAATGGAATTGCAATAATATCAGTCCCATTCATAATACCGCTTCACGAAACCCCTAATGATTTTTGGAGATTTACTAAATATGGGTTAATAAAACTTTTTAAAGATTTTGAATTGGTGGAAATCAATGATGATGCGAATTCTTTGGAAGCAATAGGATATCTTTACAATAGATTATTTTTTCAAAAGAAATCATTATTTATGCCCGGTTTTTGGCTATTGTCTAAAATTAATTATCTTTTTGGGAAAATATTAAAGGGTAAAGAATATGGTCATTTCATTAGCCATAAACATAAAGTAGAAGAAAAAAATATTTTAGCCAATAATATATTAGCCGTCTTTAGAAAGAAACAATAATTAATAATATATGGATCAATATTTTAAAAAAATAGAAAAATGCAGTTTATGCGAATCACCAAGAAATAAGATTTTGATTTCCAGGCCATTTAATGACCCATCAGTTAAAACATTTTTAGATGATTATTATAATAATTCTATTGAGGATAAATATTTAGAGGGGGTAAATTATGAAATAGCCGAATGTTTGAATTGTGGCTTTATTTGGCAAGTATATATTTTGAATGACGAATTAATGGGCAATCTTTATGATGATTGGATTGATAAAAAAGATAGCTTGAGGGGTAAAAAAGAAGCCGACATTTCACTATTTCATGATTATTCTCAAGAGATGATTATTATATCTAAATTATTAAGAAAAAAACCATTTCAGACATCAGTTCTTGATTTTGGAATGGGATGGGGATATTGGTGCTTGATGGCAAAAGCATTTGGGTATAATTCTTTTGGGCTTGAATTTTCTAAAAGCAGGGTTGATTATGCAAGAAATATGGGAATAAATGTTATTGATGATATTTCTAAAATCGAAGATAGTAAAATTGACTTTATAAATTTCAATCATTGTTTAGAGCATATAGAAGACTTTAAGAACATATTGAATATTTTATCATCTAAATTGAGCGATGGTGGGATAATTAGAATATCTGTCCCTAGTCGTCGTGGATTGAAAAAGGAGGATTTTAATTCTAATTGGAAGGCGACAAAGAATGCCATTCATCCATTAGAACATATCAATTCTTTTTCCCATAAAAATCTTATAAAATTAGGAGAAATTGTTGGTCTAAAAAAGATAAGCCCGCCATTTTTATTAAGCGGATTAAGTATAAGAGAAATAATAAAGAGAATTATTAAAAATTTTTATTTTAATAATTTCGGAACAACAATTTATTTTAGAAAAATAGTTTAATATGAAAAGAAATATTAAAAAATTATTGCCGAGACCTATTGCTAAATTAATAACTAAAATTACTGATTTTTTTGCGATTATATATTATTCAATGAAATATAGCCCTTTAATTATTAGAAATAATTCAGATGATATTAGAATATTCCATAGTATTTTTGTTAAAAAGGATTACAATATCCCCATCAAAATAAAGCCGAAATTTATAATTGATGCCGGTGCCTATGTTGGATATTCATCTATGTATTTTTCTTCAAAATATCCTAATGCCAAAATAATATCAATTGAACCGGAAAAAAATAATTTTAATATCTTAAAAGAAAATACAGAAAATATAGATAATATAGAATTGATAAATGCTGGGCTTTGGTATGAAAATTGTTTTTTGAATATTGTTGATAGAGGAACTGGAAATTTTGGATTTATGCTAAAAAAAGTATCTATCCCACCAAATGATGCAAGTATAAAATCAATAACAATTAAGGATATAATGGAAAGATTTAAAATTGATGAGATTGATATTTTAAAAATTGATATAGAGGGAGCAGAAAAAGAATTATTTTTAAAAGATTCAAAAAATTGGATAGATAAAGTAAATATAATTATTATAGAATTGCATGATAAAATAAATGATGGATGTTCTGATGTGTTTTATTCATCAGTGAACGGTATTAAATGGGATAAGCACAGAAAAGGAGAAAACATAATTCTTATCAGAAAATCATAGATATGCTTTTTAATTCTAATAAAAATTATTGATATTTTGAAAGACGACAAAAAAGCCCAAGAGTTTGGTCTATTTAGATATAATATTGTTAAAAATAATTTCTCAATAGATGAGCAAGTAAGAAAAATTTATCGCTGGTATAATGATTAAGCATTGACCTTGGCTCTTGCGAAGACTATCCATGAGATGACTGACATAATGAGGCGGCCTGATACATGGGCGACAACTAATCCAATAAGTCCAAAGAAATAAACTCCTAAAAATAGAATAATTACTCTGATTGAGGAACTTATTATATCTAATTGATATAGTTCCTTTATTTTCTTATGAGACTGAAATGCCGGTCTCACAATTGCGGGAACAATATTCAAGAATGATATTGAATAGATTATTGATAAAGGAGTTGCATCTAAATATTGCGGAAAAAATATTTTATAAATAAATGGTGCTAAAAAGATATAGCCAATCATTATGGCGATTGTTGGAATAAGAAGTATTATAAATTTTCTAAAAAAATTACTTTTTATTTTCTCAAATGATTGTTGGGCAAATTTTGGGAAAAGAGATTGGGGAATAAACCCTAATAAACTGTTAATATTTTCTACTGGCGAGGTGGCGAATGAATAAAGGGCTAATCCTATTGGGCCGACAAAATTGAAGGCTAATACCTTATCAATTTGTTTGGCGACCTGATTTATTATTTGAATTGCCGTAAGATGTTTGCTGAATTTCAATATGCCCTCACTTCTCTCATTATTTGGAGGGTATTTTTTTATTGTTCTTCTGTGTAATAAGTATTTTATGATTGAATGGGACAATAGAAATACGAAAACAAGGGCAATTGCATTTTTTAAAAATATGGCTGTGAGCAAAAGAGCAAAAAAACTTATTAACACTTCAAAAATATGAAATAAAGATAATGTCTTGAAATTTTTTCTTCCCAAGAAAAGAGATGAATAAACTCCGAATGAATCTAAAAATGGGAGAATTATTGATAGTCCTAAAAATGATATTGATAAGGTTGGATTTATTTCAAAAAAATAATAGTAGCCAGCGATAAAGAGTGATATTATTGAGCCAAATATAGACCACTTTATCCTATTTTTTACAATATTTTTTAAGTCTCCTTCTTTGCCCCTTGATACTGCCTGAAGAAAGGCAGTGTTTGCTCCGCTCAATGAGAAGATGAGAAGAATTCCGGCGGTTGATATTGCATATTTATATAATCCAAATACTTCTTTTGGAATTAAATTGGCGAAGGCGATTGATAAGATAAGTCCTGATGCAGAAGAGATGATTTGCCTTAGATTGAGCCAAAAACCGCTCTTCCCCCAATAGAGAAAATCAATTTTTGTTTTTTCCCCTGCTTTTTCCAACCATATTTTAATTTTATTTTTTATTTTCTTTATCATTTTATATCCCACATTCTATCACGAAAATATAATTTATTGAAAGAGGGAGTTAAAAAAACCCCAGCCCCTGTCTGCAGGGGCTGGGGGTTTTGAGATGCACTCTCATCTCTGAAATTAGAAATCTAAACTGAATAATTAAGCCTATCGAGTAAAGCTATACATATTCAACTTAGGCAAATCATTCAGGTCGGTTACACCAGTGGCACTTCCATCGCCCCATGTAACACCCGTTGCACTTAGACCAGTATTTAGGAAGGAATCATCAGCAGCAGTAATCTCTGGACATCGGGTATCAGCTACGAAGACAATGTTATTTGAACTACCAGCAGAAATTTCTACACCAGCACTTGTAAAGACTGTGCCAGAAGAAACAGTGTAGCTAGTAAATCCAGAAGCAATTGCATTACTTGATGTTGTAGAAAAGTCTAATTCACCTCCATAAACACAATTGGTATTAGCACCACACTGAAGAACTAACTCAGCAATCTTATTAGATGTTGAGATTGTGCCATTCTTATACAAGGTAAATGTCCTTGTAACTGTTGCGTGGGTTCCGCCTTCACTCATATTGCTGGCATTAAGAGTCGCTTTCATATTGCTCACGGTTGCAGAATAAGAACCAGCATTTGATTCGTTTGAAATAACGAATTCAGCAACTCTGTGCTCTGAATTTGCACCATTTGCTGGAGTAAATCCGCTTCCAGCAACAGAAAGATTGGTTCGGTAAAGAGTCATCTGTTCCCCAGTAACATCAGTATTACCGGAACCAGGACCATCAATTGTCAAACCACTATTCTGAGTGAGAGAAGCATCAGACTTCACACCATAAGCAGTAACAGGACTTGTTGTTCCAGTAGAAGTTAGGTAATCAGCAACCAACTTATATGTATGAAGATTGCCTGATTGACCATTATACCAATTAATAGCAGTTGCTTCTATGGAATAAACCTTATTGCTGTTCTTATTGATGATTTCCTCCAATCCAGTAAATGTCACATAGCCGGATGTTGTTGGAGAAGCATTGCTTGTAACAACACTTGATACTGGACCAGCAACCAATGTCTTGCTTCCGCCTGTAATGTCATAGAGTTTGAACGAGGTGAAATCAACAACATCTCCAGCTGCACCAGCAACATCGCTCACAACCAACTCGGTCATCTTGACATTTTCAGATGGACCAGCTGTCGCCTTTAATCTTAGGAATTCATACATCTTTCCTGAAGTAATGTTTTGAGCAACAGGAGTATCAGGGTCAGCGGCAACAACGAGCGATCCTTTAGCGGCGACATAAACAGTTTGTAGTTCTACATCATTAAGGTCATCAGCAGTTGCTGATGTATCTACACCAGTGGCATAAACCGCATCAACTGTTGTTGTTGCTTGTGCTCCAGCTGAAAGACCTGTCTTAACATTTGCATAAATGTAGAACACATGCTGTTGTCCTGCTTGAACTCTCAATTGAGCAGAAGGAACAAATGAATATGTGGTGTTAGCAGTTGCAGTTAGGTTTCCATAAGTTGTTCCTATCTGAGTTCCATCTGAACTCTTAACCATTAAATTGGTGTAAGCAGTTGGGAATGTTCCAGCGGTATCCTTAAGAACAATTTGAGTAATATCAATTGCTTCACCCAATCCTGCCTCAGCTGAGAAAGAACCAATCATAGCCATTTGTTCACCCGTTACAGCAGTTGGATCACTTGCTGAACCATTAATAACTGAGAAATTCTTCCTCACAGTTGCAGCTCCTGTCCTCAATGTGAGGGCATTTCCGCTCACTGCTGATGTTGAACCATAACCACCTGATGTCATCCTTTGGTAGTTGTTTGTTCCGCCAGCAAAGGAAGCTGTGATTGTTTCAAGTGCCTCAGGATTTCCATTGGTATCAGTGGTTAAATCGGCGGCAATCTCAACAATTGCAGTTGTTCCCTCTTCAACGATGAATGAATTTCCAAAGTTGCCCCAAGCAATAGCACTTGAGCCACTACATGTTACAGATGAATCGGTAACACCAACTTGAGAACCATCTACATACAATTTACCATTTGAAATAATTGCACCCGTATTAGATGAACATGTGAGATAACCAAGAAGACTTAGAACCTTAATATCTTCTCCTGTGGCAGTAAATTCATACTTAACCAACTTCACATTTGTTGCACTCAAAGCAGCATTACCACTTGGACTATCAGTTGCTCTTGTAATAGTCAAAGAGCCAGAATTGATAGTTGTAGCAGCAGTTGCTTTTACAACAGTAAATGTGTCAGGATCTCCTCCGCTTGTGAAGTGAGGAATAAAGACATTGTAGTTCTTGTCATAAGCAACAACATCTCCAGCATTTTGCAAAGCGGCATAGAAGTTTCGTGAAGCACCTCCAACTACTTTACCCTTCAATGTCATTACCTTTGTTTGACCTGAATCCAATATATAAGGATCGGCTGACATATCAAACATAACTGTCTTATCTTCTGTCATTTCCAAAGGACCATATGTCTTATTACCAATTGTTAAGGTAATTTCTTGAATGTCATCAGCATCAATCGTTCCAATGAAAGTAAAGTTAAGTTTCATCATCGCAATCTTTTGATTTTGACCAACAACATTCATTCTCCACAATTCTTGTGGGGTTGTCATAGGATCCATAGCGGTTAGATAAGAAGAATGAGTGATAGTAATTCTTCCTAAGTCGGAAACATTAGCAGCTGTCATAAAATTACCATCTGCTGGGAAAGTGCCTGAAACGGTAGCCCCATCAGTAGTAATATCTGAAGCGCTATTGATTCCTAAAGCAATAGTTGCACCAGCACTCATTGCCTTTGCAATATCACCCTTTATCTCAACCTTAACGGTTGTTCCTGCTGGAACGGTAAACATACCAGCACTCTTTTGGAAAGTGATAACGTTATCGGAAGAAATAGACTTCATATCCGCCTTCTTAACTCCATCAACGAAAATATATCCGTTTAAGAAGTTTGAATTGGCAGATACACCTTTTCTAATCGCTTTAATCTCTGTGATATTAACAGCACCATCAGTTCCTGCTGTAAAGTTATACTTTACAAAAGGAACTAAAATCTGGCCACCATTTGTGCTATCAGCAACAATTGTGGCAGATGCTGGTGTATCAGAAGCCAATGATACTGACAATCCAGTTCCTGTTGGAGGAACAGGAGGAGTCGTTGTGCCATCTGGAGTTGTAGTTGGAACAACAACACAATAAAGTTCATTGAGTTTTGCTCTTGTCTTAGGACCTACTAATCCATATCCTGTTGTTTCAGGAGTTCCTTCTGATACAATTCCATACTTTGCTTGGAATTTTTGAACGGCTGCTTCAGTCAAAGGACCAAAATAACCGGTTGTGAGACCCTCAGGATAAATGGTTGAATCCATTTTGAGCTTCTGTTGAAGCGACATTATTTCATCATTTTCCATTCCTCGCATGAGTGTCATCGTAAAGCAAGAAGTAGAAGTGGTTGTTCCGCCAGTGGTTGCTTGAATCTGAGCTTGAAGGGCAGTGATTTGTGCCATAAGGGCAGTAATCTGTGCCTGAAGCTCTTCAACGGTTGCACCCATTGCTGGGGAATAAGTAGTGGCCATAAAGGCCAAAACCAAAACTACTGTTGCAAATTTTTTCATTTTACTCATATTTACAATTTGTTTTGATTAGTAAGGAAGTTTTTTGACTTCCTTATTTTGACTACTAATTAGAATTATTTAATCGACCTCTTTCTCAATAAGAGATATAGATAAATAATCGGACTAATCAGTTATGATTCGCAATTCACAATCCATCAAGTGGAATGAATTACGAATTTAGAACCATAACACATCAAAAAATCGCCCCAATAAGTGCTTTCCTGTATTTATTTATATTATATATTATTTATAAAATTCATCAATAATTTGCCAAATATTCAGATATTCTTGTTTCGTCATATATTAAAACGACTGGGAATCAAAAAAGTTACTCTTTTTTGATTGTATCTAATTATCATGATATCTCCCCCCGCCCCTTTGGGGCGGGGGGAGATTATAAAATAGACGACTTAGAATCAAAAAGATGCTTTTTTTGATTGTTTGTTGCTACCCAATCACCCTCCCCCGCCCCTTTGGGGCGGGGGGATTATATAATAGACGACCAAAACTCAAAAAAATTGCTCTTTTTTTATTCCCACCTCTTTCTTGTCATTCCCGCCCGCATGAGGCGGATTACACTCCGGCGGCCTGTTCGCCTATGGCAGGGCATCTCAACCTCACTATTACCACCCACTTGCCATGATTTTTAGACCCCCGCCCCGCCAGAGGCGGGTATGTATACTTCGCGGGGGTGACAGAAAAAGAAAAACAAAAGCAGGAGCGACAAGGAAATGACATTTTTTCAAAAAAACCTACACCCTCACATCCACCAAATTAAAGTCTAAGTATTCTCTGCCTTGCCAATTATTACTCTGAATTGTAAAGGCAATATCAATCATCATTCCTTTCTTTAATGAACTCGCCATCTCTACCATATTAAATCCAATGGCATTAAAATTCTTACCATTTTTCTCAATATTCATCTTCAAATGCTTCTCTCCATTACCAACTAAACGAATATTTGAAATAGACACTCTCTTCATCAAAAATATTGGCTCATTATTTTCCTTTCCAAATGGCTCAAACCCTCTATATATCTGCCAAAATCTTGGAGTTATTTCTTCCGGCTCCAATACCGCCTCAATTTCAATTGATGGAATTAAATCCTCGTCATTTATTGATTCACCTTCTTTTCTCAAAAATTCCCTAAATTTTTCAACATTCTCATCCCTTATCTTAAATCCAGCCGACATCTTATGTCCGCCTCCATCAACCAAAATATCGCCCGCTCTCTCAATGCACTCCTTCAAATTAAAATTTGGAATAGTCCTAGCCGAACCATTTCTTATCCCCTCCTCATCATTCCCGCTTCCATATAAAAAAACAGGTCTATTCCACTTTTCAACTAATCTACTGGCTATTGGTCCTAAAAATCCAACAGGCCATTCTGATTTTCCATATAATATTATTTTTTCTAATTCATCTTGAGATTCAATATCATTATTTACCTCATCAAACATTTTCTGCGAAATTTTATATCTATCGGACCATATATTAACTATTTTTTTAGCCAAAACACTTGCTTCTTCCTCATTATCAGTCACCAAAAGACCAAAACTATAATCCACATTGCCCAATTTTCCCTCTGGTGTGCGATATTTCATTCTACCAACTGCATTCATTTTTGGAGCAACCATAAACCCCAAATGCTTTGATGTATAATTTTTTCCATTCTCCAATTTCAACTCTTTGAGAAGTGCTTTAAGCCCAATATTTTGAGTATCCTTTAATTGTTCCAGCCCTAGATTAACCAATATCCTATTTTCATCCAACATCGGAACTAAATCAGCAACGGTCGCTAATGCAACTAAGTCTATTATCTGCCTCTCCAAACTTTCTTCAAATGGAAAATCTATCGCCCTTACTAATGATTGAACTAATTTAAAAGTAACTCCTCCGGCTGCCAAATATTTGAATGGGTAATTATCGCCTTCTTGATGAGTATCTACAATCAATGTTTTTGGAATTTGAGATGATGGCAAATGATGATCAAAAACCAAAACATCTATTCCTAATTTTTTCGCCAGTTCTATTTCCTCAAAATCTGAAATACCGCAATCCAATGTGATAATTAATTTCACTCCTAATTCTGCCATTTTCTTCACCCATTCAATTGTGAGGCCATATCCGTCTTTATATCTATTGGGGATAAGAACATCAAAATTTGAGAAGCCAAATCTATTGAATGCAATTGATAAAATTGCACTTGAGCTAATTCCATCAGCATCATAATCTCCATATATTGCTACTTTTTCATCAGATTTAATTGCCGATACTATTCTCTCAACTGACTTTTCCATATTCATCATTAAAAGGGGGTCTCGCAGGTTTTCTTTTTTTGGATTTAAAAAATAGGAGGCAGATTCTTTATCCTTAATGCCTCTGTTATATAATAATTGAATTATTGGGGCTGGAAATTCACTGAATTTTTCAAAAAATTCCCCACTCGCCCCTTCTCGTATATTCCAAACCTTTCTCATAATTTAATTGCTTTAAATATAATATTTATTCATATCCTCTTTGTCATTATCAATTATACCCCTCATTCCTAAATTTGACAAATATATTTATTTGTGATAGTGTGTGAGCGGAGGTAAGTTAAAAATTATATGGGAGGAACGATGAGCAAAGAAGAGCATGACCAAACACTGGATCAGTTTGTATTTGAACAACTTGGATTACAAACGAAAAAATCATTTAATCCTGATGATTGCCACGATGAAAAAGACAAAGCTATAACAACTGCGATGGCTATGATGACCAGAAATAATCCACTAAATTTTGAAATAGAAATGAACGATAGTATTTCTGAAGGAAAAATTGATGAGATTATTAAAGAATATTATACGAGGAGAGGCTATGATATAGAGTCAGATGGCATCTCTGATTTAGAGGCTAAAAAAGAAGGATCCCATCTTGTAATCGCAATAAGCCATTCTGAAAAAGAAAATCTAATCAGGGTAAGCGTCATACCCATTAAAATCATCTAATCATTTCATTAAAAAGCGGCTCGTGAAATGAGAATTTCTTGGGTCGCCTGCTTTTTTATTTCAAAAAATTTTGGAGAATTTATTAAAATAATGTAAAATATTATGCGATATTAGGAACTATTAAAATAGTCGCGAATTGCGAAATTAAAAACTTTTCGCAAAAAAATAAAAATATGATATTAACATTTGTCTTTATTGTCGCCTTTTTGGGAATATTAATCTCTGCTTACTTCACATATTGGGTAATGAAAAGAGATAAAGGCACCCCAAAAATGCAAGAAGTCGCTGGAGCCATCCAAGAAGGAGCTCGAGCATTTATGAAAAAGCAATACTCAACTATTGCCATTATCAGTTTAGCCATCTCAGTTATTATTTTCCTCGCATATTACCTATCAGGAAATATTGATTTAGGTTGGAAAACAGCAGTCGCCTTTATATTAGGAGCCCTCGCATCAGGAGTATCCGGGTTTATTGGAATGCTCATATCAGTCCGAGCGAATGTGAGGACTGCATCAGCCGCCACAAGATCGCTTGATGAAGCATTGAGAATATCAATGAGAGGTGGCTCCGCTTCTGGAATTCTTATTATTTCCCTATCCCTTCTTGTTGTTGCTGGTGTATTTTGGTTCTATGGAGGGACATTAAACCCAACTGAAGTGCCACTTTTGATTGTTGGATTAGGATTTGGGGCATCATTGGTTGCCATTTTTGCTCAATTAGGAGGTGGAATATTTACAAAAGCCGCTGATGTAGGAGCAGATTTGGTTGGCAAAATAGAGGCAGACATTCCGGAGGACGACCCAAGAAACCCAGCCGTTATCGCCGACAATGTTGGAGACAATGTAGGCGATTGTGCCGGACGAGGAGCCGACCTATTTGAATCAACAATTGCCGAAAATATTGGAGCAATGATTTTAGGAGTCGCCCTATTCCCTGTTTTTGGATTAGCAGGAGTTATTTTCCCATTAGTCGCTCATGCATTAGGACTTATCTCTTCAATTATCGGAGTATTTTTCGTCAAAACAAAAGAGAACGGAGACCCAATGAAAGCACTCAATCGTGGATATTGGGTGGCTAGCATCTTATCAGTTATTGGATTTTATCTTTCAACAAAATATATGCTTGGAAATTATTGGATGTGGTTTTTCTTAGCAGGAATTATCGGAATTATCACAAGTATTATTTTCGTTTATCTCACACAATACTTTACTGAAAATAAATATCGCCCAGTGAAAAGCATCGCAGAAGCATCAAAGACAGGGGCGGCTACAAATGTAATAGCTGGATTTGCTGTTGGATTAGAAAGCACCGCCTTGCCAGTTATTGTGATTTCATTATCTTTAATCGGCTCATATCTTTTAGGGAAATTATCGGGAGTGGCTCATGGCGGATTATATGGAACGGCTATTGCCACAATGGGAATGCTTTCCACAGCCGCCTATGTTTTGTCTCTTGATGTTTTTGGACCAATTTCTGATAATGCAGGAGGAATAGCGGAAATGTCCGATGCCCCCGAAGAAACAAGAGGAAGAACTGACAAATTAGATGCTGTTGGAAATACAACAAAGGCATTAACAAAAGGATATGCTATCGGCTCAGCGGCATTAGCGGCCTTCCTTCTATTCTCCGCTTATATGGACGGAGTATCCGAATTAGGAAATAGGGTATTTGACTCAATAAATTTGGCTAATCCAATAATCTTCATTGGTGCTCTTTTGGGAGCAATGCTAATATTCTTATTCTCTTCGTTTGCCATTAGGGCCGTAGGAAAAACTGCCTTCTATATTATCAATGAAGTCCGAAGACAATTTAGAGAAAAACCGGGTATTTTGGAAGGAACAGAAAAACCTGATTATGGAAAGTGTGTTGAGATTGCAACATCAGGTGCCTTAAAGCAAATGATTTGGCCTGGTGTGTTAGTTATTGTGTTCCCTGTCGCCATTGGACTTATTCTTGGCCCTGAGGCGGTAGGAGCAATGCTTATGGTTGGCACAATCGCTGGAATTCTTATGGCAATGGTTCTTAATAATAGTGGTGGTGCTTGGGATAATGCCAAGAAATTTATTGAAGATGGTTTTGGCGGTGGAAAGGGTTCAGATACTCATAAGGCCGCCGTTGTCGGAGATACTATTGGCGACCCATTCAAGGATACTGCAGGGCCATCACTTCATGTTTTAATTAAGTTGCTCGCCACCCTCACCCTCGTCCTCGTCCCATTATTCTTATTAGTTCACTGAGTCTAGTTCGTTGGATATTTAAATTATAAAATAATTTATTTCATCCCGCCGAAATTTCAAAACAACCCCCTGCTCCGCAGGGGGTTGTTGTTATTTTTTTCATTTATTTTCTTTAAAAAATCTAATAATTTAATAGTCCGTTACCGGTATTAATAACTAATACAGAATGATTATCTTCATCAAAATCTTTATCAATTTTTTTCAATTCAGGAAGAATGGCAAATCCACTAGTTCCACTAGCCTCTGCTGTTATATTATTATCTTTCAATATTTTCATTGCCTTGATAATTGAACTATCATCAACATGATGAACAAGATATGGCCTCCTCTCTCTTCCCTTCTTATCAATTTTATCATGCATAGTCCATCCCCTGCCATCCCTTAATAAAGATTTTACATCTACCCAAATTGGTCCATAAAGCATAATGGCAATTGTCTCTGGATCACCAGAGCTAACGGGAATTACTTTCGTTTTTAAATTATTATCACTTATATAATCAATGATTTCATTACAAAGTATGCCTGCACCAAAGGGAACTATCACATAATCAGGCAATTCTTTTAATTGATTTTCAATTGCTTCTTTAATTATTTTTACATAAGCAGGCCTGTCTAATCCTTCGGTTATATCTATAAATTCATCAAGAATCTTATTATTTTCTTTGGCAATTTTTTCTAAGTCTTTTTCTCTATATATCTGTTTATTTAAATCAATATTTATAATTTCGCACACTTTAGATATTTTTTTCAAGATATTTTCCGGTGGGACAATTTTTCCATCGGTATTTGGACCAAATGGTTTATTGATAATCTCTGGGGGAATAAATGACAATGCCTTCACAATTTCTTCTCCAAATTCTTTGTTTAATAAATCACAATAATAACCCATACTATAAGCAGTATTTCCATAAGAAATTGATCCAAAAGTAGTCCTTCTAAATTCCTCCCCCTTGTTTATTTTTTCAATAATCGGCCTAATCATTTCATAAGCCAATCTATCTTTAAAGGTGTGTGTAGGGTTTTTTGTCTCATCTTTCATCCATAATTTATTTATTCTAAAAAGACCACCCACATTAATAAGGGGTGTATTTTTCGGCTCTTGAATATTTATCTTACTCATAATTAATCAGATATTTTTCATTATACATTAAGAATGGAATAATTCAAAAAATGCTCCTCAAACAACCCCCTGCTCCGCAGGGGGTTGTTGATTTCTTAAAAAATAAAAAGTGGCGGGTCGGTCGCATAACATAACGACCAACCCGCCTTTTTACATCTAAGGGGCAGGTGGAGAGGGTATAAATGGGTGAGAAGTGCATGTTAATAAGGCTTTTTGATATTCACCCTCTCTTATATTAAAATAATAATGCTATCTAATTATCATATTAGCGAAATTAAATAATTTGTCAATAGCAAATAAAACCCTATCCACACTTACTCCATCCACAAATTGGGCAGAAGCGACAACCTTCTTGAAATGCCAATTCCGTATGACAATTAATACAAAACTGCTTACTCGTCTCAATATTAGAAAAATCCATTTGAGATGAAGAAATCTCCTTTACATTTGGCTGATAATAAACTGCATACCCTTCCGCTTTTGAATCCTTCTTGGAAATAAACTTATCTTCCCCTTCTGATTCCTTATCTTTTGAATTATTACCACCAGCAACCAAAACTTGATCCTTAATTGACTTGTCCCTAAATATAGTCGCCCCCTTACAACCCAACTTATGAGCCAATAAATAAATTTTCTCAATGTCATCGGGTCTCGCTTGGCTTGGCAAATTATTTGTCTTTGAAATTGAAGAATCAACCCACTTTTGAATAACCGACAATGTCTTTATGTGGTCCTCCGGAGAAATATCCATCGCCGTCTTCAAAACATTTTGCAATTTCTTAGAAATCCCCCTCAACCCCTTCACACTACTATTATTATCAATGACTCTCTTCAACAATCTGTCAGAAAAAATTCCAGCCCGAGAAACAATATTTTCAAAAACAGGATTAACATAATAAAAACTTCCAACAGCAACATTTTTCTCATAAACCAAACTATAATTCGGCTCTATTCCAGAAGAGCATCCCGCAATCATTGAAATTGAGCCAGTCGGAGCAATCACGGTTGTAAAACTATTTCGCAACCCACCCTTCTTTATTTTTCTAATCAACTCTTTCCAATCTCTCTTGGCCGACTTATCCTTGTATCCAGCAAAAGGAAGTTTCCCCTCTCCATAAAAAGATTTTTCATAAAGAGGAAATCTGCCCCTCTTGATTGAAATCGCAACCGATTCTTCTTTTGAAAAATAATTCAATGCCTCAATTATATTCTCCATAAATTCCCTTCCTTTTTCGCTATCATAAGAAATGCCCAAATCATACATTGCATCTGCCAATCCCATCACACCTAATCCAATCTTTCTCGTTTTCAAAGTCATCTCTTCTATTTCCGGGAGAGGATATTTATTGATATCAATCACATTATCCAAAAATGCCGTCGCCAATTTAACAACCCTCTCAAACTCATCCCAATCAAAACTTGATTCCCCACCCCCATTAACTCTCTTAACAAATCGCAAAAGATTTATACTCCCCAAATTACAAGATTCAAATGGATACAAAAGAACCTCTCCGCAAGGATTTGTGCAAGATATAGGTCCCAATGCCTTAACCAATGGATTGTATTTATTTATTGTATCAAAGAACAAAACACCCGGCTCAGCCGATTCCCATGCCTGATATGATATAAGGTCAAAAAGAGATTTTGGATCAATGTATTTTACTACCTTATTATTTCTTGGATTGATAAGAGGATATGGCTTTTTCTCCTCTAAGCATTGCCAAAATTCAGGCAAAATCATAATAGAAATATTGAAGTTCCTCATTGCAGAATTACCTGTTTTACACTTTATAAAATCTTCGACATCAGGATGATTGCTATTTAACATTCCCATATTAGCCCCCCTTCTTATGCCCCCCTGCTTTATCACATCTGTCATTCGGTCATAAAGGGACATAAAACTTATTGGCCCTGAAGATGCTCCACCGGTTGATTTTACAAAATCACCTGATGGTCTTAATTTTGAAAAATTATATCCCACTCCCCCACCTGATTTGAAAATAATAGCAGCGGATTTTAGAGTGTCCATAATGCTATGAATATTATCCTCAATATCTAAAACAAAGCAGGCACTACCCATTCCAAAAACATTTCCAAAGTTTGCTAATGCAGGAGTGTTTGGCAAGAATTTTCTTGATGTCATCAATTCATAAAATGAATCAATTTCTTTTTCATATTTATCAAAATATCCATCTTTTATCTTCCCTAAAAAATCTCCCCATGATAATTTAATATTTCCATTTTTATTAAATCGGTCATAAACTCTTTTAATCGCCTCTAAATGAAATTGGTTAAGAATATATTTCCCAATCTTATACTTCCCCTTATTTTTTTCCGGAGAAAAATCTTCATAATCAAAAATCGCTTTGCTTTTTCTTTTTTGATAAACTTGTTTGTCATAAAAAAGCGAGGATAAACTTGTATGAGTTGCAACTCTAATAAATAATTCTTTTGGTGATTCAATTATTCTTCCGCTATCCTCCTTCCTTAAATATCGGGATGCTAAAACTCGCAGTGCATTCAAATCAAATTTTTTATCTACCTCATCCACCTCCTCTTTATCTAAAACGGCCGCTTTTTCTTTTCTGATATCGGCTCTTTTTTGTCGATAAAGAATATATTCCTTAGCTATTTTATTTTCATCAGCATCCAATAAAACATGCTCCACCGTATCCTGTATTTCCTCTATTGTGGGAACATATTTTTTATATACTCTTTTCTTTTTTGAAAGACGGAGTATTACTTCTTCGGCTAATGATTGGGCTAAATCAAAATCTAATTTCCCAACTTTTTCTGCCGCCCTGAAAATGGCATTTGTGATTTTAGAAATATCAAACGGAATAATAAGTCCGCCTCTTTTTTGAACATTTCTAAATACTTTGTTTTTGCTCTTTTTAATCATAGGCGATTTTTCTCCCTAATAATTTGACCGAGAGGAGATTAATTTATCACCTAAAAATTATACAACATCAAAAATCCCTTCTCTTGATTTTTTATCAACATTATTTCCTAATAATATTTTTTCAAAAAAAACGAGACGGCTGGATTAACCAACCGCCCTTTAATTAACTATACGACTAAGCCACCTTTAGAATTTTTTTAGAGACAACCTCAAAATTTAATATCCCAAAGGTTGCCCCCAAAATTCCTCCGAATAGAACGATTAGGATTTGCCCGAAAGTCGTCATATTCATATTTGGAGAGAACCAAATAAAACTAACTAATCCACCTAAAGTTCCATCAATGGCGCATAACACCCTTTTTCTTGAGTGGACGATTTTAAGCATATTCCACAAAAACCTCCCGATAATACAGAAAAATTCCCAGAAACTAATCCCAATGGCAACAGCCAAATATTTCCATAATTTCCAAATGAAGAATGAGAGTGTTATTCCAAACCCCTTAATCATCCAACGAAAAACATTTTTATCAGATAAAGTCTTTTCTTCGTATCCTTCCTGTCCTAATCTAAAAATCTCATGATCTTCTTCTTCTTTATCAGTACATAGAACTAGTGGTCGCCAAAAAGATTTTTCTACAAATCTTGCTCCAATAAAAGCAAGAAGAAAAACTATTCCGATAAAAACCGGTGTGGAAAGGGATATAAGAGTTATGAGAACAAGTAGTGCAAATAAAATTTCTATCATTGATTCGCCGGTGTAAAGTGGAAAATAAATCCATAAGAATGATGTGGGAATGAAAGATAGAATTAGCGCAGGACAAAGGAATGGGTGAGGACTATTTAGCCATTTGTAAATCGCTTTAAAGAATTTGTTTGTTTGCTCCCAAATAGATTTAAAGACTTTTCCACTTCCTTTCTTGGCAATTGAAAATGCTTTTGGAATAGCAATAAGAACTTCTCTGAAATCATAACCTAAATATCCACCAAACAAACCGGCAATTAATCCCAGCCACCAATAAGTGGCGATAAAGATAAGAGCCACCAAAGAGCAGATTGCTCCTCCAATAAAACAAGCAAGTGCTATTTTTTTAATCTCAGTCATTTTAAACCTCCTTTTTGTCTCACTATTTTAAATTTTTAAATCATTCGTAAAACCACTTTGATAATATAATATATATCAAAACTTGTCAAATTTAATATTTGGATCAATCTGAAAAGTTGAAAACATCCTCCCTTGATAAGAGCCGACTAAAATTAGAATGTTTAATTAAGGCTAAAGATGGAGCATGAGAAAATCCTATATATTCTAAATCCTTATTTTTATATTTTAAATAATTTACTGCTGGAATTAAATCTGTGTCAGAACTTATTAAAATAGCTTTATCATATAAATCATCACTTGCTCCAACAACTAAATCAACAGCAATTTTAACATCTGTTCCTTTTTCCCTAATTTTTCCGCTATCATAGATAATTTTTCCTTCTTTAATAATAAATCCATCATTCTTCATTTTTGCTAAAAATTTTTGCTGACCCTTTATTAATTTTTGACTATTTTCTGATTTGTCATAGTTTCTCATTATTCCTACATAATATCTTTTTGAAATACATTCATTGCTACCAACTAAATAATTAACAAATTTTTTAAAATTAAACTTTTTTCCTTTTGGCAAGGAAATTTCTTTATCTTTGAGATATTTATAAAAATTACTCCCATCAATATAAACCGCTATTTTCATTATCTTGATTATACAATAAAAAAACCGGTCTTGCCAAAGGCAGAACCGGTGCTCATAGTGTTTTTATCTTATCAGGAATAAAATTAAAAATCAATAGCAATTATCCACAATATCAAAATCAATAATTTGAAAATCATCACTGCCAACAAGTGTAATCCACCTCAGGGGGGCGACAGAGAAAAACTATTTCTTACCAAGAATTCTTAATGCTTCCTTGAGGCGGGAGGAAAAATCTTCTAATTCCTCAGGGAGAGAAGATATCGCCTTCTTAATTTCTGACTTCCTATATCCAAGAGAAACAATCGCCTGCTCCAAATCCAGATCCTTCTCTAATCGAATTGTCGCTTCTTCAGTGGATGAGAATTTTTGCTTTAATTCCAATACAATTCTCTCAGCCGTTTTTTTGCCAATACCCGTTGCTTGATTAAGAAGTTCTGCCTTGCCAGACGAGATAGCAATCTTTAAATTCTTTACAGAATCAATATCCATTATTCCAAGAGCAGATTTTGGACCTACTCCTGAAATAGATATTATTTTCTCAAAAAAATCTAATTCTTCTTCTGATAAAAATCCATATAACTCCGTTGTGCTATCCCTTAAATGATAATGAATAAATATTTTTGTCTCACCGCCAATAGCGGGCAGCTTTGAGAAAGACAATAAAGGCATAAAAACCTTATAGCCGATTCCGCCTACATCTAATACAATAAATTTGTTGTTTTTATTTGCTAATATCCCTTTTAAGTGATATATCATGTTTTTTTATTATTTAGAAATTTTTATCTAAAAAGATGCCCCTCCCCGCCCCGAAGGGGCGGGGAGAGATAAAGTTAAAAAAATATTTATTATTTTTATTTTGCAGGAAAGGGTGAAAAATAATTATCTTAATAATAGCACAATATATTTCCCATCACAAAAAATAACCATCATTATCATTATTACTTGTTCATAATGACACAAATTCCATTATTTAAAAAATTGTTTTGAATCAATAATAATGATAGAATAATAAGGTCGAATAAATAATCAATTCTGTTTTTGCTAAAACTAATCATATTATAACAAAAGCAGACAAATCAATTATGGCTTTAATATATATAATTTTGATAATATTAGGCATTATCGTTATTTGGCTCATCTCTGTATATAATTCCCTAATTTTAAATAGAAATCGAGCTAAAGAAGCAATGTCTGATATTGATGTTCAACTCAAAAGAAGGTACGAATTGATACCAAACTTGGTAAATACCGTTAAGGGCTATGCCACCCACGAAAAAGAACTTTTTGAAAAAGTAACAGAGGCGAGGTCTAATGCAGTTTCTGCAGAAGGAATTGAGAATAAGGCGGAGGCAGAAAATATCTTATCAGGAACATTGAAGACTCTTTTTGCTGTGGCAGAAAATTATCCCGACTTGAAGGCGAACGAGAACTTTTTAGAACTTCAAAGAGAATTATCTGATACGGAAAATAAGATTCAGGCAGCAAGGAGATTTTACAATAATAATGTTTTGAAGTTGAATACAAAGATTGAGATTTTTCCAATCAATATAATTGCTAATATATTCAATTTTGAGAAGATGAGTTTTTTTGAGGCAAAAGGAGAAGAAAAAGAGAATGTCCGAGTTAGTTTTTAATTTTGCCTTATGAATCTATATACTCAAAAAGATAAAAATATAAGAAGGACATGGATTTTGATGACTATCTTCTTAATAGTAATAATTGCCATTGGCTGGTATCTCAGCTACTATTTTCAATCCCAAGAAATACTTATCATCGCCTTGATATTTAGCATCGGATTAAATTTTTTCGGATATTGGTTTTCAGACAAAATAGTTTTAAAAATGACAAGAGGCAAGCGATTAAAATTTGAGGACAACCCCGAGATATTTAGGATTGTAGAAAATCTTTGTATCACCGCTGGACTTCCAATGCCAAAGATATACATACTGCCGGAATTATCCCTTAATGCCTTTGCCACTGGCAGAAATCACAAAAACTCATCCATTGCCCTCACAGAAGGTTTAATAAAAAAATTAGACAAGAATGAATTGGAGGGAGTTATCGCCCATGAATTATCTCACATTGGAAATTATGACACCCTTCTTCAAACAATAGTTGTGATATTAGTTGGATTAATTGTGATTGTTTCAGATATGTTTTTCCGAACAAGATTGCTTGGATTTGGCGGCAAGGGAGGTGATAGAGATAGAAATAATGGCGGCGATTCACAATTAGGGGTAATTATTATGATTGCAGGAGTGGTATTGTTAATCCTCTCCCCTCTTATAGCAAAGTTAATTCAATTAGCCATTTTAAGAAAAAGGGAATATTTGGCTGATAGTTCATCCGTTCTTTTGACAAGATATTCTGAGGGATTGGCAAGTGCATTAGAAAAAATATCAAATGATAAAACATCAATCAGATTTGCATCAAATGCAACTGCTCATCTTTTTATTGCTAATCCATTTCGAGCAGAAAAGAAACCAAGATTTTCCAAATTTTTCCAAACCCACCCCCCAATAGAAGAAAGAATTAAGATTCTAAGAAGCATGGGAGAATAGTTTTATTTATATAATTCTCCGCCCCCATTGTTTTTTTGATTAAAAAAGATTAGATTTATAATAAAGCAGATAATAAATAGATGGCTCGAAGCTACTTCAAAAAAATGGAGGGACTTAATAAAAGAAAAATCATTATTTATAAATCGGATAAGGGAGATATTGAATTAAGAATACACTTAGAAAATGAGACAATTTGGCTCAATTCAAATCAAATTGCCTTAATTTTTGGTGTTAATCGCCCCGCGATAGTTAAGCATATAAATAATATTTACAAGGCAAAAGAGTTGAGCGAGAAATCAACCTGTTCCAAAATGGAACAGGTTGCCGCCGATGGAAAAAGAAGAAAAATGAATTTCTATAATCTTGATATGATCATTTCTGTTGGATATCGTATCAATTCTCAAAGAGCGACAAGCTTTAGAATTTGGGCAACAAAAATTTTAAAGCAGTATTTATTGAATGGTTATTCATTGAATAGAAAAAAATTATTGGAGACAAAAAATAAGTTCTCCGAACTCAGGGAAACTATTTCTTTTTTACAAAAAAAATTAGAAAAAAAATTAATACAAGGTCAAGAAAAAGAGATTTTTAATCTGTTGGCTGATTATTCCAAAACATTATCTTTGTTGGAGCAGTATGATAAAAACACCTTAAGGAGTGGGGTAGGTAAAAAATCAAAGTTTGTTTTGAAATATGATAATTGCACAGAAATAATAAATAGTATAAAAAATAAATTAATTGCCAAAAATGAAGCAAGTGATTTATTTGGGAGGGAAAGAGATAATGGATTAGAAGGAATTGTCAAGGGACTCTATCAAACATTTACCAAAAAAGAATTGTATAAATCAATTGATGACAAGGCAACACACCTGCTCTATCTTATTATCAAGAATCACCCATTTTTAGACGGCAATAAGAGAATCGCCTCTTTTTTATTTGTTTATTTTTTAGATATGAATAATTATCTTTATCGTGATAGTGGGGAAAAGAAAATTAATGATACCGCCTTAACAACCCTGTCATTATTAGTCGCTGAAAGCGATCCTAAGGAAAAAGATCGAATAACTGCTTTAATTATGCAATTATTAAAATAAGCATATGTATTCTTATTATCCCCTCCCCCATTGTTTTTTTGATTAAAAAAGATTAGATTAAAATATATATGGAGGGGTGCTCCGCCCCATACCAGAGTCGCTGAAAGCGACACGATATAGGGTTGAAGCAATTAATAATCAAATATATGGAGGGGTGCTCCGAATGGTAAGGAACACGATTGGAAATCGTGCGCCCGCAAGGGCTTGCAGGTTCGAGTCCTGTCCCCTCCGCCTTCGCCTCGCCGAAGTCCGTCAAAGACGGACGAAGGCGGGCTTCGCCCTTATTCGGCTCGGCTACGGCGAGACGAAGTCCGCTTTCAGTTCGCCATAGCTTTAGCGACGGCGAAACCTTATCTTTATAAATTAGATTCTTTGAAAGAACATAATAAATATGTATTATGTTTATAACTTAAAGTGTCAAGATGGATTTTATACTGGTTGCACTGATAATTTAAAAGATAGAATTGATAGGCATCAAAAATGGAACTATTTCAAATTAACAAAAAATATATTAAAATATGATAAAATGAGGTCAAAATATAAGTTTTTTAAAAACAAATATGACAAATATAAAATTTTCTTTCAAGCATATATCAAAAAATAAGAAATTATTAAATAC
>JBFEPE010000006.1:0-39760 GCA_041550235.1 Minisyncoccia bacterium | reverse complement strand
GAAGGGAAAACTACTCATATATATTCCGAGCAGTATCAAATATCATCAACTTGAGAATGGCAACAAATTAAATATTTATTACTATTCTTAAATTGGGGATCGTATTGACTCATGAACTGCTATTTTGAAATACATCCATTGTTTCGCCACCGCCCAATCTTTTATCCGCCTCTTTATTTGCCTCCTCTGCCGTCATTCCCTTTTCAAATATCAATTCTTCTAACAATTTATCTCTTGCTACTACCCCCCCCTGCCTCTCTTTACTTTTTTGCTTCATAGATTCTTTCTCTTCTGTCTCTGGTTTGCCAAAATTCTGGTGAAAAACCTCTTTCAAATGACATATTATTAGTATTATACTTAATTTTTTTAAATTCTACAAAAAAATAAATCCTGTGCCATAACTACCCCCGACAAAGGCGGGGGTAGATTAGTATATTTATCAACAAAAAACTATCCTTCCTTAATCTTAATTTTCCTAACCTTATCTTTCTTAATCTTAGGCATTCTTACAGTGAGGATTCCGTTTTTTAATGTAGCAGTTGTTTTTTCTGAATCAATATCAACAGGCAATATTATAGAACGACTGAACTTTCCCCAATAACATTCTTGGTAAAAATAATCTTTTTCTGACACTCCCCTCTCAACCTCTCTCTTGCCTCTGATTGTTACTGTGTCGCCGGTAATATCAATATCTAAGTCATCTGGATTTACTCCAGCAACTGCTGACTTTATTACAATCTCACCCTCTGTTTGATATACATCAATAGTTAATTGACCTTCGGACTCAAGCCAATCTTTGTCTTCTTCCTCATCATCATCACTACCCACTTCTACCTCCAAATCTGAATCTGTTTCAGAATCAGAATCCGAATCAGATTGAACATCCAAATTAAAATCCTCGTCGTCTAAAATATCCTCATCTAAAATTGTTTTTTTTCTCTTAAACATATTTGATGTAATAATTAGTTTGATAATTATAAGATATAAAAAATAATAATGCTATATCACCCCCCGCCTTCGGCGGGGGGTGATAATAATTATCATGATATCTTTAATTGCAAAATATCAAAAAACACTTTCTATGTCTCACAATTTAATACAATATTATTATAATTTTTTTTTATTTAAAAACAAGGCAGGCGACACCTCCTCGCAGAGCGAGAGGCAAACATAATAATTTAATTATTTTAAAACAAAGCAGTCCCCTATCAAAACTCCTTTTCTGTAAATTTGGTGAGGTGAAAAAACATCTTTCTTACAATCAACGATGCGACTATTAAAAGAATTGATAGAAAAATTACATAAATCAAATCATTAAGAGCGTTCATCGCTAAATAATTAAAAAGAGAATGAAGAATGGTTGCTAAAATAAATCCAGTTGGGAGAGCAATCAACCCCATCCTTATTTTGCTTTTAGATAATCTCAACATCGCCCAAAAATAACCAATAATACTCGAGCTAAGAGCATGGAGCAATATTGTAGAAACAAATCTTATCAAGGCAGTAATCACTAATGAAAATAAAAGTATTTGGCTAAACCCAAAATCCAATAAACCATCAATTGAACCATCTCTTGAAACCATTAAAAATAAAATTCTAATATTTTCCGCCGTAGCAAAACCAAGCCCAGCAACAATCATATAGACCATTGGGTCAGATTTCTCATCTAAAAAATATTTGTTTTTAATACTCCCTAATAATCCCGCAAAAAATTTCAAAATTTCTTCCAAAAAAGCATATAGCACAACAAAAAGAATAGAGCCAACAAAAATATTAGCATTGTTTTGGACAAAAGAAACGAGCCAATTATTTTCAGCGAAAACTCCCGGAATAACCATCAGCCCACCCAAAACAAAAGTGAGGAGCAAATATCTCCTTGGCTCTGGACGAGGATCTTTTCGTAGAAAAAAAGATAGCCAAATCAAACTTGGCAAAACTGCTAATATAAATAGAAAAATAATTTTTGCTAATATATCAAAATTCATTTTATAATTAGAGCCATTTCTTTATCTTAAAGAAAATATAAAGAAACACTGATATAAGGACCATTATTGCAATAATAATCCAAAACCCATTTTGATTATCTACAAATGGAGTATATATAGTCTTCATACTAAACAAACTAGTAAATAATGACAAGGGGAGGGCAAAGAATGCCATTATTGTGAGGAGTTTCATCACCTCATTTGTGCGACTTTCAAAAAGTGTGTTATTTGTTTCCTCCAATGATTCAATCGCCTCCTTGAAATTATCTAATGTATCCCAAATCTTAGAATGATCGCCCAATAAGTCATTGAAATAAACTGCACTTTTTTCACCCAAAAAATCTGTTCCTTTTTTAACTAATGATTCTAATATTGTTTTTTGGGGTCGCACAATAAGTCGCTGGTTCAGAACATCCCTTTTTACATAAGAAATTTCTCTTATCATTTTCTTTTCTTTTGATTTAAAAATAGAAGAGCCGATATAATCAATCTTATCTCCAATATGATGAAGTTGTCTTAATGAAAAATTTAAATTGTTTTGGATAATCTCATGAAGTAGGCACTCTATTGATGAGCATATCTCCTTTTCTCTATCATTAATATTCTCCTTCTCCAATTCTTCAAATAATTGGTTTAGTGGTTCAATCTTTGAATACCTTGCTGTGATGAGTGTATTTTTTAATATTATAAAGTCTATTTCTTTTGCCATTGATGATTTTTCTTTTGGTGAATAAATTGGTAAATGATATACGGCAAATATATAATCCTTATAAGAATCTACTTTTGTGCGACTGGATGGCGAGACTAATTCGTTAAGAATGACTGGGTGTATTTTAAATTTTTTCTCCAAAAAATCTAAGTCCTCTTTTTGTGGATTTTCAATATCAATCCATGTAATATTATTTTTTTTAATTTGTTTCAACATATTTTTGCTTTTTATTATTATACCAATTAATTATCCCTTTTTCCAATTTTATTTTTTTGCCAAAAGAATATTGATAAGATAGAATGGTTAATATGAAAATTGCGATATTTACAAATAAAGACCAAGATATTATAAATTTCAGGATTGGATTGATAAACGAATTAATAAAAAGGGGTCATCAGGTATTCGCCTGCACAACAAAAACAAGCGATGATTTTGTTTCAAAAATAGAAAAAACGGGGGCAAAATTCATAGATTTAAAATTAAAAAGAGGGTTAAAATTATTCTCCTCTTTTCTTTATATTTTAAAGGTTTATCAAGTATCAAGAAAAAACAAATTTAATCTTTGCCATAATTTCTCTTTCAAGCCAGTTTTCTTGGCGACAATAGGACAAAGACTTTCGGGAATAAAAAAAATAATATGCACAATTACGGGATTAGGAATAGTTTTTTCAGTAAATAATAAAAGTTTAAAAATTTATATATTAAAGAAATTAGCCCTTATTGGATATAAAATATCTGGTCTATTGGCAGAAAAAATTATTTTTCAAAATAGAGAAGACAAAAAACTTCTTATTCAAAAAAGAATAATCCCTGAAAAAAAATCAGAGATAATAGTTGGATCAGGTGTAGATTCAAATTACTTTTCTATTGATAAAATAGATAATAATAATTTAGAAAAAATAAGAGAGGAATTAAATATAAAAGAAGGTGAAAAAATTGCCCTTATGGTGTCGCGAATATTAAAAGAGAAAGGCATTTATCAATTTGTAGAAGTGGCAAAAAATTTGAGAGAAAAAAGCAAGAATTGGAAATTTATATTAATTGGGGAAATAGATAAAAGCAATCCAATGTTTATATCAGAAAAAGAGATAGAGGGCTGGCAAAATAATAGCTATATAATTTATTTAGGTGGAAAAGATAGGGATTCCGTGAGAGATATTTTGGGGCTGGCAGATATTTTTATATTCCCCTCATATTATCGCGAGGGTGCCCCCAAAGTTGTTTTAGAGGCAATGTCTATGGGATTACCAATTGTGGGATTTGAAAATATTGGGACAAGTGAATTAGTAGAAAATGGGGTTAATGGATTTTTGGTAGAAGAAAAAAATGTCAAAGAATTATCTTTGGCAACAGAAAAAGTATTAAGTGATGATTTTTTGGCAAAGAAATTAGGAGAAGAAGGAAGAAAAAAGATAATTAATTTATTCAGTGATGAGATTGTCGTAAATAAGACAATAGGTGTTTATAATTTAAATTAATTCTTGTTTATCAGAAATTTATTCATATCCTTTTGCTTGGAGATTGAATAATCGGGCATATGTCTTATTTGCCTTAATGAGTTCCGTATGACTCCCTAATTCCAATAATTTCCCATTCTCAATAACTGCGATTCTATTTGCCCTCCTCACGGTGGAAAAACGATGAGATATCAAGATAACCGTCCTGTCTTTTGGCAATGACTCCAACTTCTTAAATATCTTCTCCTCTGCCTCGGCATCAATTGATGATGTCGGCTCATCTAAAATTAAAACTTGTGGGTCGCGATAAAATGTCCTTGCTAATGCTAATTTTTGCCATTGCCCAATTGACGGCTCAATTCCACCCCTAAAACTCTTACCCAACATTTGTTCATATCTATCCTCCCACTCTTCAATAAATATATCTGCCTCACTTGCTTTGGCGGCCATTTTAATTTTTTCAATCTTGCTTTTCTTATTAGTCCTTCCAACAGAAATTGCCTCCCTCACAATAAGATGATATTTGTCATAATCTTGGAAAAGAGCCCCCATTATTTTATACCAACTCTCCAAATCTATATCCTTCAAATCATTTCCATCAATCAAGATTCTGCCCTCATCAGGGTCATAAAAACGGCAAAGCAATTTAACAAATGTTGTTTTTCCTGAACCATTAATTCCAACAAGAGCAATCTTCTCTCCCGGAGCAATCCTAATAGAAAAATCTTTTAGCACAAATCTTTCCGTCCCCGGATATTTAAAATTAACATTTTCAAAAACTATTTCTGGAGTTTTCTTGCTTGATAAAACTATTCCCTTTTTTGGCCTTTCCACTACTGGCTTAATATCTAAAAATTCAAAAAAATCATTGACAAATAATGCATCTTCATATTGCTTGCCGAGGGATCCAAATAATCCCATAAATGAACTCCTTAAATTTCCCAGTGAAGAAATAATAAATGTTAATGTTCCAACTAATATTAATCCATTAGCCGCTCCATAAACAAACCATACGACCGTAAAGCCCATTGACAGGGCCGAGAGAATAAGAGCAATTGATTTTTGCTTCAATCTTTTTTTCTCAGCTTTTTTCTCTTCATTTTGAAATTCTATAAAAAGGTCTCTAATTATTGATAGAAAATGCTTTATATTTTGAAATAATTTCAATTCAGTCAAAGATGATATTCCAAAGAAATGCTGACGAAAATTATAAAATTTTCTCCTTGTCTCCCCCTTCACTCCCTGAATTGCCCAAATTTGATATCCATATTTTGAAGAAATAATAAATTCCGGGATAGAGAAGACCAAAATTATTATTAAAATCCACCATTCATAAGAAATAATTATTATACTCGCAAATATTACCCCAACGATATCCCTAAATATATCAAATTGCCTAGTAAATGAATTGCTTATCATATATGTCCCTTTATCTGATATTTTATTGAATAAGTCATTCATTTTTGGGTCTTCGTGGATGGCAATATCAATATCGCCTCTTTTTTTCAATGTCAAAATTTCAAATTTTTCACTTATGAAAAAATATATAAATTTTTCAAAATACATTTGAAGTGTATGAAATATTGAGGGCAACCATGTAGAGACAATTAAGGCAGATAGATAAATAATAATTCCTGATGATATTCCCGCTCCGCCTACCAATACTAATTCATCAATCAAAAGCCCTCTGAAAAAAGCGATTAAGAATGGTGATATTGATATTCCAAAGTAAATAAAGAATATGCCAATAATCTGACCTTTCTTTTGTCTCCAAATCATTTTTGTGATTCGGATATTATTTTTTAGAAACTGAGATATTATTTTCCACGATATCTCCTGTTTCCCTTGTTCATCATCAATATTCATATATTTTATTTTAAATACTTCTTAATATCCTCATCAAAATCAGAAATAAAATTTTCATCTTCTATTTTTTTAAATTTTTCAAATTCTTTTTTAGCTTTTTTATCAGCCATTTCTTTAGAAATCCTTCCTTTGTGATTTAAAATTTCTTTCTCATTCAATCTTAAAAAGTCATCTAATTTTATTATCCAATCTTTCATTTTCATCGCCTTATTGTTTCTTGCTTGTAATTCGGCAAAAGAAAGATATTGATCAACTATTAAATTTAATTCACTTAATTCATCTTCGTTTAAATAATTTTTAGCCACAAAAATATCTGATTGCTTTATTTTTCTTTTTGAAATACAAGTTATCCCCATATTTAATTTTTGGCTGCTTGCCCTCTCTGATATTATCTCGGCAGCCGTCTTTCCATGAATTCCAAAATGCATTTTATTTTGAACCGTAGCAAAAAACTTTTTTGTTAAGTCAGAATTTTTATCATAATCAATGCTAGTGGCATAAATATCCGTGATTTTCTGATAGAAATTTCTTTCGCTAACTCTAATTTCTCTAACTCTTTCAATTAATTCATCAAAATATGTATTTTTTCTGCCATTTTTTAATTTTTCATCATCCAAGACAAACCCTTTTATAATATACTCTTTTAATTTTTGAGTTGCCCAAATACGGAATTGAGTTGCCTGCCTTGAATTAACCCTATAGCCAACAGCAATGATGGCATCTAAATTATAAAAATTGGTATTATATTTTTTACCATCACTAGCGGTTGTTTCCAAAATGGAAACAACTGATTTTTCTTCTAATTCCCCTGATTTAAATATGCTTTTTAAATGCTTGCTAATAGCTGGAACTTCAACATTAAAAAGTTCTGCCATTTTCTTTTGGGTCAAATAAGCGGTTTCGTCCTCAAAGAGAACATCAATTTTAACATCTCCCTGAGATGATGAATATAATAGAAAATCTGATTTTGGAATTAATTTTTCTTCTTTTTTTATTTTCTTCATATATTTTGCTTGTGGATAGTTTTACCCTTAAATCCCATTTTACTCTCCGCCATAGGCGGATAGTACTCCGGCGACCTGCCCGCCTTTGGCGGGGAATCTCCGTTTTGCCATCATTTTTTAGACCCCCGCCTTCGCGGGGGTGACAGAGGGGACATTCTATAACATCTCGCCCGCCCCCTCATAAAGTTATTTAAAATATTTTATTATGAATAGTCATAGAAAAGAAGGTGCCCATCAACAAGAACCAGGGCAATACAAACATAAAAATAGTAATCTTAAAATATATCTCTCGTTCAAAAAAAATAGATCGCCGATTTAATTTATTTTCTTCTTTTCTTTCAGATTCACAATAATCATCAAAATTTTTTATATCCCCATTATTAATTTTATTAATTAATTTTTCTCTTGAAGATTGTCCAAATTTTATTCTATCCCCTAAAATTGAGTTTTCTTGCGATAAAAGGAATGAAAAATATATAGTTGTCCATAATATAAAAATTGCAAATAATCCTATAATTATCAAAATATAAATCCTGAGATTATTTTCTATTAGAATATCACTAAAAAATAAGGCAAGTAATCCTATAATGGTAGTAGATGAAATTAGAATTAAAGTTGTGCAAAATGATCTTTTATAATCTATGTTTTTAACCAACAAATCTTGGTTTCTAATTATTCCCTTATCCAATAACAACAATCTACTCATTAACTTCTTTTTTAAATTATCTTCCATAATTATTTATTATTTAATTTAACATTACGATTTATTATAAAAATCTGGTCTCCTCGGCAGGAATCGAACCTGCATCCTATCCTTAGGAGGGATATGTTCTATCCGTTGAACTACGAGGAGAATTATATTTGCGAGAAAATAAACAAGAATTTTGATAGATGATTAAGATATATTGCTACTCCCTTTGCTATACTCATTTTTCCTGCTAATTTCCATGCTGACCTCTCTGCCCTTCGGCAAATAGCCCTTGATAAGTGGATAGCGGCCTCTTTTGTTGATTTTCCGGGAGAAACAAACTTCTTTTTTTTGATATTATCATCGCCGAATGCAAATGTCATCATTGCCAACTTAGCCATTGCATTATCAATACCCCCTCTCTTTATTTTGCCATCGGCAATAAGGGAGGAAATGGAAATAATATCTTTTTGAATTTCAGCAATTGTCTTCTTTTCTCTACTTGTATCAGCAAAACTTTTTGCTAATCCAAGTGATGAGTTCAACTCATCTAAATCGCCAAGTAAATCAAAAATTGGCGATGTTTTGCTAATACCACTCTTCCCAATCAAAGAAGATTTTCCACTATCCCCATTTGTCATATTAATAATAAAATCTATCAATCAATAATCCGCTCTTGTCTCTTAATTCTAAATCATCATTATCTCTATCCAAAAAGTTTGTTCCAGAATAAAGTTGCCAATTATCGGATAGAAAATCATTATCTAAATAATAATTATCAAAACATCCTCTATAATTTAGATTATCATCAGCAAAACTTCTACAATTTGAATCACTAGCAAAGCTATTTAACTTATTCGGGTCGGGCAGAACACAACTTCCCAATCCCAAAAGATAATTTCTACAAGGAGGAAGAACCCCGGTCATATCACTTGATGTTGGACGAGGGCAATTATTCGGCAATGATGGATTGAAATTATATATGCCATTCAAATATCCAGTGCAAGTATTTAATTGAAAATTCATATTCATCGGACTATTCTCTCCTCTAATAATAACTTCTCCCCCCTTCCTCAAAATCAAATCCTCCGGGTCATTTATTTCTCCCTGCCTATAAATTGAAACCGCTTTTGATATAGAATAACTTCCCTTAGTTCCTGATATTTTCCAGCCATCAATATTTACATCCTCATCGCCATTATTTCTCAAAACAACCCTCATTATATTTGAGGGAAATATCCCAGGTCGAGCAGATGAAATTAATATTTTATTCATATAAGGGGAAACAACTGCCCTGAAACTTCTTTTTTCAGGAGTGGCATCCACTATTCCATCTCTCGTCTTTGCCCTCACCTCAAAGATATATTCATTATCACCGGATAATAATTCATAACTCACCCCACCGATGCTATTTGAATCCCAGTTTTCGTCTATTGGAATAAGCCGAGTCTCAAAGATTACATCATCCAAATTGTCCCATACAGCAGAAAACTTAAAAGCGGCTACCATTGTATCCTTCACAAATTCTCCATTTGATGGACCTAATGTTATTATTGTTTCGGGATAGTCTCCAACTTGGATATTTTGATTTTGATTTCCATTTCCTGAATCTGATGAGGATGGAGTTGCTCCATTGCCCTGATCATTATCTGATGGCTCATCTGAAACAATAAAACTAAAATCAGGGATAATTCCATTTTTGAATATTAGACTGCCAATAAAGATGGCTAATCCTATGGCAAGAATGCCAAATATAATCGCAATTAATTTCATATACCTATAATCTAACATATTTAAAAAATTATTCCATAATTTCTATTGCAACCATCCGTGTCCCCCTCTAATTAATATTAATCATTTTTTTGCTTATTTTTGGACTTTTGATAAATGCTCAACTCATCCCCCCATCATTATATCATCAGGGGAATAAAAAGTCGCTTCTTGTCGAAGCGACTTTTTATTGAGAAAAACTATGATTATTCCTTTGAAAACCTTGGAGAAACAATTATCAAGTAGAGAGCAGATACTCCTACTAAGACATAGACGATTCTTGATATAACAGACATATCTCCAAAAATTGTAGCGACCAAATCGAAACTAAACAAACCTACTAATAGCCAATTTAATCCTCCAACAATAACCAATATAAGGGTTAACCAATCAACAAAATTTAACTTACTCATAAATTAATTTTATATCCATTAAAAGTAAATTTCGACTTTTTAATTTGGCGGCTAAACAAAAATTCCCGCCGGATTCTCGACTGGAATTCTTATATTATAAATTATACCAAAAAAATTATTTCAAATCAAAGATGGTAATGAATAATTTAAACATGGGAAGAATATCCCTCACCCCTACTTTTTTATTTATCAAAAAATCACCCATCACTCAAATACTCCTTGAAAGAATCAAACTTTGATATATATAATCTTATTCTGTATAATATCAATATGAAAATATTGGTGAAAAATAGAAAAGCGGAATTTGATTATGAGATATTGGAAAAATTTACAGCTGGAATAAAACTATTAGGATACGAAGTAAAATCAGTAAAATCAGGAATGGCCTCATTGAAGGGCTCTTTTGTCTCATTTTATGACGACGAAGCATACTTATTAGGAGTAAATATATCCCCGTGGCAACCAAAAAACACTCCAAAAGAATATGATCCGCAGAGGTCAAGAAAATTATTATTGAACAAAAAAGAATTAAATTATCTCATTGGTAAAAATAAGCAAGGAGGACTCACTATTATTCCAATTTCTATTTTTTTAAAGAATAATATTATAAAAGTAGAGTTGGGATTGGTTAAAGGCAAGAAAAAATATGATAAAAGAGAGGATATAAAACAGAAGGATGTTAAGAGAGAGATTGACAAAAAATTAAAAGAGTATTAAAATATAAATATAATTAAATATGGGAATGATTGGCTTTGAGGTGGAACTTATAATTTATCAAGTCAAGTTGAGTTATCTTTCTTATTAAAAAAGAAAAAACATAAACGGCAAAAATAGAGTAGCTGTTCCTACTTTCGCTCCTGCATTCGCATTAGTATAAGTAGGCATGCCTATTATCTGGCCTCACAGGTAATCGGGGTGTTATATATTGAGGATTGGCTCTTATTCTTATAACTTGGGATTAGGGGTGACAAAAACAAGTTGAGAGAATTGATGATTTTTCCGATTTTTACATCAATTTTTAGTAAATCGGATAAGCTTGTATATCTTTTTAAATTTACTTCCTCCCACGTGGGTTCGATTCCCACCATTTCCACGATAAAAAATAAAACCTTATCTTATAAGGTTTTATTTTTTATATTGGGTATAGTTTGGGAATCGAAGGGTATCCAAAAAAAGACAACTGCTTGTCTTTTTTTGGAACCCGGGCTTCGGAGGAGGAGTGAAGCATATTCACGAAGTGAATGCGAGAGCGACGGGGGAGAAGGATTCCCACCATCATTATTTTAGCAAGGTGATTCAATAAGAGGCGGATTATACTCCGTGTATCCAAAAAAAGACAACTGCCCGCCTAAGGCGGATATACTACCCGCCTGAGGCGGATATACTACTTGTCTTTTTTGGGAACCCGGGCTTTCCGCCAGAGGTGACACATCCGCCTCAGGCGGGCGGATAAACTCCGGAGGAGCGAAATATCTATTTTCTAATTTAAATTATTTCTCACAAAAAGCACCCATCCATTTTTTATTAGACCAAGAATATTCTAAACCTCAATGACAAAGGGGAGGATGATTGGTCTTCTTTCGGAAATTTTGAAAATATAACTCCCGACTTTGTCTCTAAGATTATTCTTTAAATAATCCCAATTGGTAGTATGGTCCTTTGATGCTGATTTGGAGACAACTTCTCTTACCACATCCTTTATTTTCTTTTGAAATTCCTTTTCCTCTGCGCCCTTGGCATAAACAAATCCCTTTGCCATTATTTCTGGCTCACCCCTTATCTCACCCTTCTTGCCATCTATCATAACAATCATAATAATTGTTCCATCTTGAGCTAATTGACTTCTATCTCTCAACACAACCTCGCTCACATCACCCACTCCTAATCCATCAACCATTATATTGTTCGCCGGAACCTCTTCTTTTGTAACAAAAATAGAATCTTTTGATATCTCAACTATCTGCCCATTATTGGCAATCACAATATTCTCTTTTTTAATTCCCGTTTGCTCTGCTAACTCAGTATTCTTTTTTAACATTGAATATTTTCCATGAATGGGCATAAAGAATTTTGGCCTAACCAAACTCATAAGAAGTTTTATATCTTCTTGACTGCCATGTCCGCTGGTATGAATATCCATCATTTTATAATGATAAACATTTGCTCCTTGACGATTAAGATTATCAGCAAGATTTGAAACAGACAATTCATTTCCCGGAACAGCCGATGAAGAGAATATAATTGTGTCACCTTTTTCAACCTTAAAATGACGATGCTCATGATTTACCATTCTCATAAGAACTGCATTTCCTTCACCCTGAGAACCGGTACACATAATTGTTAATTGGCTTTTTGGAAGAGCAATGGCTTCTTGAGGCGAAATAATGGTATTTTTTTTAACATCTAAATATCCATTTTCTCGAGCAATGGCAACATTTGTTTTCATGCTATATCCATCAATCACAACTTTTCTCCCAAATTTTTCTGATAACCAAATTATTTGCTGAACTCTATTAAGAAGAGATGCAAATGTAGAGGCAATAATTCTTGTCCCCTTTGCTTTCTCAAATAATCTTTCTAATTCTCCAAATATTTTTCTTTCAGAGGGGGCATATCCCGGATCTTCAGAGCCAGTTGAGTCTGACATAAGCAAAAGAGGGTCTTTTGCTGCTAATTTTGTTATTCTTTTTAAATCGGCTGGCTTATCAACAATTGGGGTAAAGTCAAACTTAAAATCGGGAACATAGAATATTTTCCCCAAATCTGTTTCAATGGCAAATCCCAAAGAATCTGGAATATTGTGATTGATGTGAAATGGATGAACTTTAAATTTATCAAATCTTATCTCGTCCATTTTGTTTGGGTCTATTTCAATTACTCTCAACTTTGGGGCATTTGGAAAATCAGTTTGCCTTTTTATTATGATTGCTTTTGTGAGTGGGGCGGCATAAATTATTGGATTGCCTATTTTTTCCATAATATGAGGGATTGCTCCGATGTGGTCATAATGACCATGGGTGATGAATAATCCAACAATCTTTTTCTTATTCTTCGCTAAGTATTCAACATTTGGGATTACATAATCAACTCCCGGCATATTTAATTCGGGGAACATTAGACCGGCATCAAATATGGCAATTTGATTTTTGTATTCAATAAATGCCATATTTTTTTCTCCGACTGCCTCTAATCCACCCAAAAAGCACACCTTTATCTTGTCTGATGAGTTCTTTTTTGGAGTTGGAGACGGATATTTCCTTACTCCTCTATATTTAGACCCGCCTTGTCTGCTTGGTCTCGCTTGTTTTTTTTCTGAATTCATATTTATGTATAATTATCATTATAAATCAAGGGCTATTCTGCCTCTTGACAAATCTATTTTTATATGATATAATAGCATCAGATAATTTAATATTATCGCAAAAAAATAAAAAACACAGGAGGAATCATGAAGAAAGCAAAAAGAATGTCAATAGTGGTTAAGGTTTGGGAAAATGCTGTTGATTTTAAAAAAAACAAAAACCCCGATACAGTAATTCATTGCTTTGAATTAACCACTATGAATAAAGAAATAGAGTTTTATTTAGAAGGGGGTTCAGAAGTAATAAAGACTGCTATGGTTGATATGACGACGGGTATTAAACTAGATAATCTCATTTAATAATAATCTTGATGAGTTAAATGAGATTTGCGGGGCGACCAACAAGGGTCGCTCTTTTGTTTTTAAATCTTATCCCGACAAATTAATCTCTATTGGGCAGTGGTCGCTGCCTAGGATATCACTTAAAATATTGGAGCTTATTAATCTCTCCTTTAAATTTTTGGAAATAAAACAATAATCAATTCGCCAGCCAATATTTCTTTCTCGGGCATTTATGCCAAAATATGGCCACCATGTATAATTTCCATTTTCAGAATTATAAATTCTAAAACTATCCAAAAATCCACTTTCCAAAAGCCCGCTTATTTTTTCCCTCTCCTCTGGAGTAAACATTATATTATTTTTATTTTCTTTTGGTCTCGCCAAATCAATTTCTTTGTGGGCTATATTAAAATCACCTATTAAAATAACATTCCCATTATTATTAAAATCAAAATTTATTAAAAAATCGTAAAAATTTAATTTATATTCTAAGTTTTCTTTTCCTCTGCCTCCTTGTGGAGCATAAAAATTAAATAATGAAAAATCGGGAAATGTTAGTTTTATCACTCTTCCTTCTTGGTCAAATTCTTTATAACCGATTTCATATTCAACTTTTTCTGGTTTTATTTTGGAATATATAGCTGTTCCGCTATGTCCTTTCTTTATCTTTGATGGGTTGAAAAAGGATTGGTATCCCGGTATATTTTTTAATTCATCGGGTATTTGGTCTTCTTCTGCTCTTAATTCTTGAATACAAAAGATATCGGCGGATATTTCCTTAAATGAATCTAAGAAGTCCTTCTTATGGACTGCTCTAATTCCATTAACATTCCAGCTAATTATCTTCATATTTTATAATTTACTATATATTACCACAATCCCCAAATCCCCTATTGACAAATTTTTTTAATTATGCCATATTTATATCGGAACTAAAAACCATGAAAAAAGGAGGTAGTAAAAATGAAAAGTTATTTCATAAAAGGAGTAATTAAACTCGGCGACTTAGAGACATTCTTTGTCGTTTCGGACGAAAACGGAGATACCAAACATTTTGAGCATTTAAGCACCGCAAGAAAAGTTGCCCAAAAAATAATTAAAGGAATTAGCCCTAGACCCTTCTGTTATCTCATGTCCAACGAAACTACTACCAAGGAGGTAGTGAGTGATGAATGGTATTATGTTCAATACTGGAAGATTGACGAAGAAGGCAATCCTGGTGTGTGGATATTTGTTGTTGATTCAGGAGATGTAAATAAAATCCGATATATAAAATTTCCCGACAAAGAAAGGGCAATTGATTGTGCGAGAGACATTTATGAAAAAGAAGGTCTTTCAACAAGAGTTATAATAAATAAAGATAATAACCTTATAGAAGTATCGTTTTGATGAATTTGATAATAGTTGAAAATAATAGCGGGTCATCCCAAAGATGTGCGGATGGCCCCTTTTTTATTTATTAAAAACAATCTATCTTGCAGCTACTAATCCGAAAATCTTTTCTGCACCACAATTTCTTAATTTTTTAGCAAATCTATATTTAAAGTAAAAAATCAATTTTCTTATTGATGGGTCTTAATAGCTTACGAGATGGATTAAAAAATAAAAAAAATGTAATAAGCGAATACACCCATTTGCTAAAATTATGATTTTGATTAGAATTAGAATATTAAATGCTTTTATTAGGCATGGGATACTGGCACCACTCCCCCACTTCCGTGGGGGAGTGGCTGAAAATCATAATTTAATTATAATTTAAGATAATATTGTCCCCGTAGTTCAACGGATAGAACGAGAGCCTTCTAAGCTTTAGATGGGGGTTCGATTCCCTCCGGGGGCACAAAAAGGTTCCTATAAGATAATCCGGGCCATAGTGTAACGGCTAGCACGAGTCGTTTGGGACGATTTAGTCCGAGTTCGAATCTCGGTGGCCCGACCAAAGATTTATTGTCATCTCAATTCTTTAACCTTTATTTAAGCAAGCCTTAATAAGGTAAGGATTAACCCTATACCGTGCTTTGCACTGGTATAGGGCGGTGGCCCGACCAAAGATTTATTTTTATTCCATTAGTTATGTTTAAAATCCAATTTTAAAAATTTAAAAAAATGATTACTCTAAAAATATATAATTACCCCCCACTTACTATCAAAAACAAATAAATTACCCATCATTTAATTGCTTCAATAAAATATTAAACTCATCTAATTTCTTACCCAATAAATCCTTGTCTTGTGAAATTTCTGCTTGCTTAATCTCTCGCCTCTTATCATCAATCCTTTCCCTCAAAAACTCTTTTTTCAATTCTGAAATCGCCTTATCAAACTCACTCTTAAAATCAACTTCTTCTCCGTCAAATTCATATTCAGATAAAAGATAAAGATAGCCCATCTTTTCCTCATCTGCTGAAGAAATATCATCAGCAGAAAAATTCCCCCCTTTCTTAATAATTACATCAGCCAAATTTAACTGCTCATCACTCAAATATTCCTTGAAAGAATTAAAATTCTCCCTCAATTCCTCATCCCTCATCATCAACGATAGCAATAACTCAATCAATAATTCCTTTCTTGAAATACCAAAAATCTTTTCTTCCATCTTCTTCTCAATTTGAGAAGGTCGCTCCGAATTATTTTCATATTTTCTAAAATTAACCCCGGAATCAGAAACCCTCTTCATTTCCTCATTTAAATAATCAATCTTTATATCAAGATTATTAGACACTTTTTTTAGCCAATGAGATTTCTCAATCGGAGAAAACACCCCTAATTTATTTAGAAAAAAATCAATCGCCTTTTTCTTGCTAGCCAAATCATCAATTTCCAAATCCTTAAAGGCCAAATCATAATAATATTCTCCTGCTTCTTTCTTATTATCAATCAAATCACTCACTTCTCCTTTATTTACGAGCAAATAATCAGCCAAATCTTTATTCCCCTCCGGCAAACTAATTATCTTAACTTCAAAACCATCATTTTTTGCCAAATCAATTACCCTTTCAGTTGCCATTTTGCCCGCCTCATCCATATCAAAACTAATCATCAAATTTTTTGTCATCCTTTTTAATATCCCTAATTGCTCATTCGTGAGGGATGTCCCCGAACTAGCAACCACATTTTTTAATCCCCTTTGCCATGCTGCCAACAAATCCATCTGCCCTTCTACCAATATAACGGAATCTTTTTCGCGAATATCTTTTTTATTTTTTGAAAATCCATATAAAATTCTCCTCTTGTTAAAAATTATTGTTTCGGGACTATTTAAATATTTTGGCTCTTTATCATTTTCTTCTCTTCCAAAAATTCTGCCTGTAAATCCAACCACTCTATCGGCACTATCGGAAATTGGAAAAATTATTCTCCCTCTAAATTTATCAAAATATTTACTTCTATCCTTTGAGGATTGAAAAACTAATCCCGCTTTCATCATAATATCAGGGGCAAATCCCTTTTCTTTCAGGTGGAGGAATAAGGAATCAAATAAGTTGGGAATAAATCCAATTTGCCACTCATTTATTGTTTTCTCACTTAATCCTCTTTCTTTTAGATATTCTTTGGCATGGGGGCTACCTTCTAAATTTTTTGAAAAAAATTCGCTTGTTGCTTGGCATACCTCATAAAGACTTGCTATTTCTGTTTGGACACGGGGGTCTTGTTTTTTTAATTCTATTCCGGCTTGCTTTGCCAGCACTTTTAGAGCTTCTGAAAATTCTAAATTTTCATATTTCATTATGAATTTGAAAATATCTCCTCCTTCTCCGCAACCAAAACAATGCCAAATTTGTTTTTCTTGGCTCACTAAAAATGATGGTGTTTTTTCTTTGTGAAATGGGCATAAGCCCTTGAAGTTTGCTCCTGCCTTATTTAATTTCACAAATCCTGATATTAATTCAACAACATCAATCCTCTCTTTTATTTGCTCACTAATACTCATTTTTTTGTTTATTTTAACATTTTTAAACTATTTTATCACGACCCCATCACATAATTCTTTGGCTTAAATAAAGGAGATTATTGAGATTTTGAACTATTTTATCACATACTCATCACATCAAATTCATGCCCAATATGGTATGTATTCCTTCGCTTTTTCTGATTCCTTTATTTTGCCACTTCTTAATGTTTCTGAGATAATTCTTGATGCAATAGAGTAATTTTGCTTTTCAATGCCAAACCTCTCCCTTAGGCTTTCGTTAGTCATCCTCTTGTTTTCAAGTAATTTCAAAACCGCATGTTGATAGCAAGCTCTAACTTTATCTTCTAATGACATATCATTAAGTTTCTTATAAGCATACAATATAACTCTCGTGAAATTATCACCTACTTCAAATTTTGGTGCTGGTAACTGGAACACCGAGATTTGAAAAAGTGCCCTATCAATCCCGCTTCCCAACTCTTCACAAAAACGAATCTGCCTCATGAAACTTGCCAAATCTTCATTTCTTGAAATTGGGGCATGATCAATAAATCTTTCAGCATCAATCAAGGGAACACCTGTATTAGTTATTTCAATTCGATTATCAAAAATCTCTACCATTGGTCCAGCACCAGAAATTGTAAAATCCTGATGAATTAATGCATTAGCAACAAATTCACGAATAGCAATTTCTGGATACATCTTTCTCTCTTCTCTTAAAGTTTTTGTTATCTCTTCATTTGATGGAAGTTTATCATTTATAAAATTAATTAAATTTTCAAAAGATACCGCATACCCAAAAGCACCCTCTTGATTCTTTAAAATATTGACCCTAGTATTATCTTTATAAATAACTACTCTAACAGATTTTCTTTTGAGAGTGGCAAATTTTGATAAATCTTTTGCAAATAAAATCCCACCTAAATTTGATATATCAAAATTATTTTCAAAATTTTTCTTTACAAGATTATATTCTGCCATTTTTTCAACAAATTTATTTGTTTCAGTTGGCAACTCTTGTTCCGTGAGGGAGAAAAATTTAGAATAATCCAGCAAATTAAGAACTTCGGAAACAGATAAATTTTCCATCGCTATTCCTTTGCCAAATGACTTTTTATCTATATTCTGCCAAATCTTCCTTTCTTTTTCTGGGAAATCATTAAGCCTTCTTGTAGTTGAGCTAATACGAATATATGCTATATTTTGGAATTTTACGGGCTGTATAACTGCTGGCGGTATTTGGCAAACAACAATATTTTTATCGTTGATTTGTAATTCAAAAATATTAAAATCAATTTTGGGGTTTAACATTTGGCACAACCAACTTTCTAACAATTCATTACCTATTTTTTTCTTTTTTAAAGAAAAATTTGTGCCAACAATCTTTCTATTATCAGAGATGCCAAAAATAAGATAAGCATTCTTTTTATCCAATAAATTGGCCGAATTAGACAATGCTGAAATCCTTTCCCCAATTTCATCATTTCGAAAATTATTTTCTTTAAATTCAACCACCTCAGACTCTCCCTCGTCAATAATATCATTAATAAGTTTTTTTAATTTTTCATTTTCCATAGAATTATTTATTTAATTTATACACCCTGCCTTAAAAATTATTTTACCCCGCCCGACTTTTTTACTTTAATTTTTTCTGATTATATATTTCCAATTCTTTCCTCACCTTCTTTTCCATATCTAAATGCGATACATTGCCAGCATTTTTCAAAATTTCTTTTTCATTCAAAATTAAAAAGTCATCCAATTTTTTAACCCAATCCTTCATATACATAACTCTTTTTTCCACACTTTGTAATTCGGCAAAAGACAAAAATTGTTCTACCAGTAAATTTAATCTTTTCAATTCTAATTCTTGTAAATAATTTTTAGCAATTTCTGCTTGTTGCCTAGTGATAATTTTGCCCTTCCAATTTGTAAGTCCCATATTTTCTTTTTGACTATCTATTCGCAAGGAAATAATTTCTGCTGCGGTTAGCCCTGTAATGGCGAAATGGAATTTATTTTGCACGGTGGCATAAAAAATTTTAGCATAGTCAGTTTTTGAATCATAATCAGCACTGGTAGCAAAAACATCCCTCACTTTCTGATAAAAATTTGCTTCTGATGTCCTGATTTTTCTAATTCTTTCTTCCCATTCTTCAAAATATGATTTTCTGACTCCTCCATTGGCTAAACGATCATCGTCCATCACAAAGCCCTTGATAATATATTCCTTTAATTTTTGAGTGGCCCATATCCTAAATTGTGTGCCTCGCAATGAGTTTATTCTATATCCTACAGAAATTATGGCATCAAGATTATATATTTTAATTTGTCTTTTTACCTCTCTTTTGCCTTCAATTTGAACTACCGAGGATTCCTCGGAAGTTGAATTTTCCTCTAATTCTTCTTCCAAATAAACGTTTTTTAGGTGAAGATTGATATTATCCACAGAGCAATCAAAAAGCTCGGCCATCTGCCTTTGAGAAAGCCAAACAGTATCATCCTTCATCTGCACTTCAATTTTAGTTTCCCCATCTTCAGTGTTATAGATGATAATTTTATTGTTTTTGTCTTGTTTTTTCATAATTTTATCTCTTCCTTATTAAAAACTATATTTCCTCTATTGAAATAATAGTGACCTCATCTGTTTTTGCATTAATGCTAATTATTGCCTGAATTACTCTTTGAAAACTTCTCACTGATGCCGTGCTAATTATTGTGTCCTGATTATTGCCGGGTGTATTTTTTTGAATATTAACTAAAACGGCAACTCTGCCAATACTCATCTCATAATTAGAAAATCCTGACGGAAATGTCTTGTCTCTGCTAATTCTTAATATAGCATCATTAACTCCTGTCCGGGCAGCAAACATTGCTTCCTGCGAAACTCTTGTGCTAAATGATGATAGATTTGATAAGTAAATTAAGAAAACGAGGGCGATTCCTAATTCTGCCATAATTACTCCTATCATCAAGACGGTGGGCATAAAGGCAAGCCCTTTTTTATTTTTGTTTTTTATATTTTTTTGAAATATTTTTGTCATAATATATAGGATAAATGGTGATAGAAATTTATTTTTTGGGCTATCTTAAATTATAAGATGGGTATAATTAAATTAAGTCCCATCTCCCCCGCCCGCCAGAGGCGGGCGGGGTGTTCTCTTTTTACATATTATATACCCAATTTTATTATTCCAAAATCATTTAAATACCCGCCAGGGGCGGACATACTGCCCGCCAATTTTATATTTTGCCTTGCAAACAATGATTAATTTTTGTATTATGATATCGGCGAGGTGGAGAAGCAGCAACTCGCAAGGCTCATAACCTTGAGACCCACGTGCGAATCGTGGCCTCGCCACATATTTTTTTAATTAGGGTGATAAATAAGAAGGGGTTGGTTGTTTGATAGGGTAAAAAAATGTTATAATGGTATAAAATTATAATCTATGGAAAAAGAAAATATTCTAAAAATAGAAGATGAGGCGATGAGTGAGATTTCACAAGCGAAAAATCCTCAGGAAATAGAAACGATAAGAGTAAAATATTTGGGGAGGCAAGGAGTTCTCACTGAAATCTTAAAATCCATCAAGGACTTGCCATTAGAAGAAAAGAAAATTATTGGACCAATGGCAAATTCCCTAAGAAATGAATTGGAAGAAAAAATAGAAGAGCAAAAAAATAAAGTTTCTAAAAAAACCTCATGGGAAAGAATAGACATCACTCAACCCGGAGAAAAAATAAGGACAGGACATCTACATCCCCTCACAATTGTGAGGCAAGAAATTGAAGAGATATTCTCATCAATGGGGTTTTCTGTCATTGAAGGACCAGAGGCAGAAAATGATTTCTATAATTTTGAAGGATTAAATATGCCGCCGAATCATCCAGCAAGAGATATGCATGATACATTCTGGCTAAAAGCAGAAACAAATGATCGCCGACCAAAAAATAAGAAAATGCTTCTTCGCACCCATACCTCTCCCGTTCAGGTAAGATATATGGAAAAAAATAAGCCTCCAATAAGAATTATTTGCCCAGGCAAAGTATTTCGATATGAAGATATTGATGCCGGACATGAGATTCAATTTCATCATTTGGAGGGATTAATGGTTGATAAAGATATTTCTTTCTCAAACTTCAAATCCGTCTTACAGAGTTTCTTTGAAAAATTTTTCTCAAAAAATATCTCATTAAGAATAAGACCGAGTTATTTCCCGTTCGTTGAGCCGGGATTTGAAATGGATGTTACTTGTCCAAGATGTTATAAGAAAAACAAAAAAGAATGTCCTCTTTGCTCATCCACTGGATGGATAGAAATGGGCGGAGCAGGCATGGTTCATCCAAAAGTTTTTGAGATGTCAGGAGTTGATTCTTCGGATTGGCAGGGATTTGCCTTTGGTTTTGGGTTGGATAGAATCACGATGGTGAAATATAATATTCCCGATATCCGCCTCTTCTACTCAGGCGATTTAAGATTCATCCGACAATTTTATTAGAAGTTATTATTTCTATCAAATTTTAATCAAAATCAAAAACCTAACTAAAAACGGCATTTTCTTTGCTCTTTGTCTCATAGGCAATCACAGCAAATCCTGTCGATAAGAAAAATTCATATATTAGCCAAGTAATAGTCCTTATAATCATTGAGGCAATCGGCACTATTACTCTTGCTATCAATAAAACAACAATCAAAAAGCCAACAATTAAGCTTCTCCTCGTAAAATCTGAAAGAGAATTAAATTTTTGAGAAATCCACTTATGAAAAATATTTTCCAATGTATCGCTATTCTCAATATCAATCCTCAAAAAACTACTTATTTGACTAATTATCATTCCGGCACTTTGCTGAATTGCCTCTTTCTTTTTTGCCTCTAATATGCCGTTAATACTTAATGGCAAATTATCAAAAGAACTTCCTGATGGATCATCTAATAAATCACCAGCCGTTTTTTCTGCTAACCCCTTCGAGAAATCATCTATCCTCATATTCCATGAAAAATCTTCATAAAATATTCTGAAAATAGAATTTGATGGCGACAAAAACTTTGACAAGCCCTCTTGAGAAATTATTAAATCATCGCCGGGCTTCTCTAAGAAAAATATCCCAAACCCAACAATAGAAAAAGTAATTAGACCCATAAGAATGAGTGTCGCTCCTCTTCTCGTCATTCTCCACCATCTTAACTTAAGCATATCTTGTTCGGCGGAAATAATTGACCTTTTTCCTAAATATATAAATATAAGGGGGATAATAGCAAGTCCAATTCTCCAATAAGAAAGTAGGTCGCCGGCTAAATAAAACCCAGTTCCGAAAGCGAGTGCTTGTAGAAATACGAAAACAAACCTTGTTTTTTCTGAAAAAACACTTTCTATTATAAAGTTTCCGAGGAAAAGGAGTGAGAATAATATTAGCCACCATGCACTATGAAATCCGAAAAATATTTCTCCTTGGAATACTTTGAGTATTAAAAAACCACATATTAAGGACCAAAATATCCCTAATATATCAAGGGATAATATTTTCCAATTATATCCTGATTTTTTTTCAATATCGTCTGCTAATGATAATTTTGGCATATTTTTCATCGCCTCGCCACGTAAAAAATTGCTTCGCAATTTCAACGTGGCTGGGACATTTAAATTATGAAATAATTTATTACGTCCCGCCGGAAATAGATGGGGTGTTTCTCCTTGCCTCGCCGAAGCCTTGGCGAAGGCGGGTCTGATAATGCCATTATAAACCAAAAAAAATCCCCCTATTGACAAATATTTTCAATTATGACGATGTGGAAAAAGTAATAGAATTTGCCAATTAATATTTGACATTGAATTATTTTTTGATAGACTATGGAAATATGCCAACAATTAATCAATTAGTCCGAAAAGGCAGAAAGCCAAAAACAGTTAAATCCAAATCGCCAGCACTTGGCTTCAGTTTTAATACAAGAGTAAATAAACCGGTCTATTATCCTTCTCCATTCAAAAGAGGAGTATGCACAAAGGTATTTACATCTACCCCAAAGAAACCGAACTCAGCATTAAGAAAAGTGGCAAAAGTTCGCTTAACCAACGGAATGGAAGTAACGGCATATATCCCCGGTGAAGGACATAATTTACAAGAACACTCAGTTGTTCTTATTAGAGGAGGGAGAGTAAAGGACTTGCCGGGAGTTAGATACCACATCGTCCGAGGAACATTAGATGCAACCGGTGTTGAGAAAAGAAAGCAACAAAGGTCAAAGTATGGAACAAAGAAACCAAAGGAATAGTAATAAATAATATAATTTTCAAAATAGTGGGGAAATAATACCAGCATCTACCCCCCCGCCGTAGGCGGGGGGGTAGATGCTAAAAAATAATAGATTATTTAATAAAAATATGCGAGGTAAAAAAGCAAAAAAAAGAATAGTGGATGTAGATGTTGTTTTTGAACGAGAAGATATTGCTCGGTTTATTAACTATTTAATGAAAGATGGTAAAAAAAGTTTGGCAGAAAAAATATTTAGCAGAGCATTAGAAATAATAAAGGAAAGAACAAAGAAAAATCCAATAGAGGTAGTTGATAAGGCATTTGAAAATGTCACTCCTGCAATTGAGGTTCGTTCCCAAAGAGTTGGTGGAGCAAATTATCAAGTTCCTCGCCCAGTGAGACCGGAGAGAAAATTCGCATTAGTTTATAGATGGATATTGGATGCCGCCCGAAAAAAGAAAGGAAAGAGTATGGAATATTGTTTGGCTGAAGAACTTATTGATGCTTCTAATAATGAAGGGGCGGCTGTTAAGAAAAAGCAGGATATGAAGAGGGTAGCTGATGCAAATAAGGCCTTCGCCCACTTTGCCAGAAGATAATTGTTTTACTTTTAATTTAGATATATCTTTTTAAATATAGCGCCTATCCAAGGCACTATATTTTTTATTATCCAATCCGACTTTGCTTTCAAAAGTCAAACTTCACAAAAAATATTCATTTTATAAACCACTATATGTTTTCTCATTTCTTCTCTCTATTGCCAAAATATATATTTTACCATTATCAAATCTATAAATTATCCTAAAATCTCCTCTTCTCACCCTGAAAATATCTTTTCTGCCTTTTATCTTTTTTATATTTAACTCATCTAATTTATTTGAAAATAAAAGATTAAGAACTGATTTGATTTGTATCAATTCTTTTTTATTTAATTTCTTAAGGGATTTGCTAATCTTATCCATAATCTAAATTCTTGAAAGTAAATCAGATATTTCTACTCCTCCCTTCTTGATTTTGGTAAAATCAACTACCTCTTCCCATTGCCCATCATCTTCCTCAATGGGTCTTATTTGAAATACTGGCTTTGATCTTTTGACGACGGTAAAGGATTGCCCCTTGCTAATCTTATTTATATATTCCTCAAGATTATTTCTTAATTCCTTAACCCCGATTATTTTATTTGAAATTTTTGTATTCATATTTATTTATTAATTTAATATATTTTTATAAATGGATTACTTCTCTATCCCCCTCCCCGCCGTAGGTGGCACATCCGCCTCAGGCGGGCGGGGAGGGGGATTCCTCTTGTTCTCGTCTTTATTTAATATCACAAGTTTATCTTAAGATAACCCAAAAGTCAATATTCTTAAAATAATAAGAAAGGTTATTCCAAGATTATATTACATTGAAATTAATCTAAATTTGACATATTATTATTTTTGTGTAAATATGCTTTTTAGGAGGTAAAAATGAAAAGAAGAACAAAAATTTCACTATATTCTCTTGCTTTCGCTATTGGATTTTTAATTGGCATGGTGCTTTTGATCAATACCATCTTTGAAAATGACATGAAGAGAAGTCCGCGATGGACATCTGGTGTGATAGAAAAATTTGACCCTGAAAGAAATATAATGATATTCGTTCATGCTGAAAATTTTAATTATGAAGACAGATGCTATCGATGTAGCGAGTGGAAAGTTGTAAACCCGGAACAATTAGAGAGTCAAGAGGATTGCAAAAATATTGAGATTCAATATGTCTCGCTAGGAATTTTCCGTTGCGATTGTAATGACAAAAAAGTTGTCCCTATTGTAAGAATATTAAGAACAAGAGAAAAAATTTAGTTCTTGTATTTTATTCGCTCGGTTATTCAAACATCAAGATTTTGACCGGGCGATATTTTTTATTATTTAATTTTTTTGCTATAATATCATTAAAGAAAAATATGATTGAGACAAGACACTTATCATGGCAAAGCATTTGGAGGGTGGTAGCCGTCCTATCAATCCTCGGCTTTATATATTATGCAAAATCGGTTTTGGCGATTCTATTTTTCGCCATCATAATTTTTGCCGCCTTTGACCCAGTTGTGAGTTGGTTTCAAAAAAAGAAATTAAGCAGAATATTGGGCTCAATAATCGTATATTTCTTAGTAGCAGCATTTTTCACTTTGATAACATTAATAATAGCCCCTGTCTTCTATCGTGAAATTATATCAGTCGCCGACCTCATCCCGGGATATTCAGAAAAATTCTTAGATTTCATCATTGGCTCGAAATTCGCCCAAAATATAAATGAAGTAATATTAAGTTATGGGGATTCAATAATCCAAAGTGGCTCAACAATTCTTTCCATATTCTTTGATTTCGTCGGTGGCATCACAGCAGCCATTTCCGCCCTCCTTATTTCATTCTACCTCTTAATCAAAAAGAATGGCATCTTAGGACTTATCAACATCATCACTCCGGCAAGCATAGAGCCAACCGTTATAAATATTTGGGAGAAAGTGAGAGTTCGTGTAGGATATTGGTTCCGCACCCAACTCTTATTAAGTTTGATAGTCGGAATTTTAGTATACATATCATTAGTTCTGCTGGGAGTTAAATATGCATTGGTTTTGGCTGTTTTAGCGGCCGTATTAGAAATAGTTCCAGTCGTTGGACCAATATTTTCCGGGGCAATCAGTGTTTTAGTCGCCCTTTCCCAATCAGCATCAATAGCCATTTGGATTATAGCAATATTCATAATAATTCAACAAATTGAAAGCAATATTTTCGTTCCTCTGATGATGAAAAAATCAGTTGGCTTAAATCCTGTTTTGGTAATTATCGCCATTTTAGCCGGTGCGGCATTAGGAGGAATTTTGGGAATTGTTTTCGCCATTCCAGTAATGGTTGTTTTAGAAGAAATCGTTGCTGAAAATAGAAGAAGAAGAGGAAGCGAATATCCCTCCTTATAACAAATGCTCAAATATATGACCTACTCATTAAAAAATGTTTTTATTATTTATTTAATAAATCAATTCTTTTCAAAGATATTTAATTTTTTTAAGGGTTGGTATTTTGATGGGTTTTTATTCTTTTGGAAAAAATTAAGAAATATTTTGGGGGCAATGGATTATACATTCGCCGTTAGGATAACAATAAGAAATTGGATGAAGCCACTATATCAAGACAGAACTATTTTAGGATATATTTTGGGTCCAATTTTTAGAACAGCAAGAATTTTGATTGGTTCCTTCATTTATCTGATTGTTTTTCTAATTTGGCTATCAATTTTAGCAATATGGTTTTCTATTCCAATATATTTAATTTATGGATCAATTTTCGGAATCTAAAGATATGGCAGACAATAATATTATTAAAAAAAATATAGAACTATCCCCTCTCACAACATTTAAAATAGGAGGGGGGGCTGATTTTTTTTGCGAGCCAAAGAATATTGATGAGTTGAAATTTGCCATTGACTGGGCTAAGTCAAAGAATATCCCCTTCTTTATATTAGGCGGTGGCTCTAATATATTATTTTCTGATGATGGCTTTCGTGGATTAATTATTAAAAACAAAATTGATTCTTTTGAAATAATTGAAGGAGATAATAAAAATATTATTTTAAAAATAGGAGCAGGTAAGTTGCTTTCTTCTGTTGTAAAATTATCTATTGATAACAATTGGGAAGGGATGGAATGGGCTATCGGAATACCGGGGACTATTAGTGGAGCGACAATGGGAAATGCTGGTGCTTATGGAGAAAGTATGGCTGATTCTATTATTAAGGTTGAGGGAATTTCAAGGGATTTGGAATTTAAGACAATAGAATCAAAAGATTGTGGTTTTTCTTATAGAAAAAGTGATTTAAGAGATTTGCTCACTTCCATTTCATTTGTCTATATAAAATTAAAAAGGGGCGATAAAGAAAAAATTGATTTAAAAATAAAAGAAAATATTTTATCAAGGAAAAATAAGATTCCGCCCTATCCATCTGCTGGATGTGTTTTTAAGAATGTTCTTGCTGAAAATTTGAGGAATGATATTTTAAAAAAAATCCCTTCTGATAAGATAATTTATGGCAAAATCCCTGCTGGTTGGCTCATAGAAGAAAGCGGGTTGAAGGGTAAGATTATTGGTGGTGCCAAAGTGTCAGAAATGCATTCAAATTTTATTGTCAATTATTCTAATGCGAAAGCAAAGGATGTTTTGGATTTAATCAATTTATGCAAAAAAGAAGTTCGCAATAATTTCAGAATTGATTTAGAAGAAGAGATTCTACTCATCGGCCTTTAATCCCTGCTATTTCAGGCTCATCTTGTATTGGAATCCACTCCAAAATTTGACATTTATTTAGATAAATTGTAGTATAAGATTGTTTAAAAATTTAAAATCGTGGAGGTGTAAAAATGAATAATAGGACATTCCTAGAAAGGATATATCTATCCGTCTATCCATCTTTTTGGCCACTTTGGTTGGGAATTGTTGTTGCGACTTTAACTGCCCATGTTCTTTCTTTTAAAGACTATGTATTTGTGATTGCTTGTATTCCGGCTATTATCTTATCTATTAGTTTTTTGGTCTTAGCAAAGGAAAAATTTGTATATTCTCCAACAAAATTAATTTTAGCCAAAAATACTGATGGCGATTTAGAATTAATAAAGAAGATCCTAAAAAGAGAAGAGTATGTTATCCTTAATATTGATAGAGAAAGAGAATTCCAAATAGAAATTCCTCTATCAACAGGCAAAAAAGGATTAAGAGCAATCATTAATTGCAAAGCATGGCTACCTTCTGAGATAGACTGGCTTGATTTTTTGAGTTTAGAAGAAATCTTTGGTGTATGGCAAAAAGACAAAAAAAATGAATACCTGTCTCTGATTGAAAAATTTGCTGTTCAGCCCATAAAGGGGGCGATTGAAAAATCTGGAATGTCGTCTCTGCTTGTTAAGGGTTTTATTGATGAAGAAAAAGAAATTAATGGAAGCGACCTTCTAGAGGGGTTGCTAAGACAACTGCACGACAAACATTTTGAAAAATTCATGTTTTTACCAAAAATTAAAAGTGGAATTTTAATTATGAGGTAAAAACAAGGGGCGGGTTTTTGAAACCTGCCCCGCTATTTTTTTATTTCCCAACATCGCTAATGAAATTTAATAAAAAAATCGCTCTCGAGAGAGCGACAACATCTTCCAGACGGAAGAAGAGCTAGCTTGTCATTTGACTATATGTTAGCACCTCTATTTTGTTTGTCAATATTAAAACTGTGGATAAGATTATGTGGATCCGGGGGGAATTGAACCCCCAAGATGTTGGATGACAAGCCAACTCTCCCACCCGGCGGACCCATATAATCATTAATTATTATAATCCATAATTAATATAAATAAAAAAACACAAAGTGAGATTTTAAAAAAGGGCAAAGCAATTTGCCCCCCAATTTTTTATATCCCAACATCGCTCTAAAATTTAATAAAAAAATTGCTCTCGAGAGAGCGATAACACCTTCCAAGTGGAAGAAGAGTTAGCCTGTCACCTAACATTAATATTATAATCCATAATTAATATAAATAAAAAACATAAAGAAATTGCTTAATTCATCTCAAGAAATTTTTTCTAATTCCTCTCTCACAACAACCCTATCATCCCAAGGGATTTTCTTATTATCAGCAAGAACCATAACTTTTTCCGCTCCCTTGCCAGTGATAACAACAATATCATTTTTTTGACAAATTCTTATAGCAGTAGAAATCGCCTCTCTCCTATCCTCAATAATCTGATATTCCTTATTATCTTCCCTTAATCCATCAGCAACATCCTTCATAATATCAACTGGATTCTCATCATAAGGATCCTCATTGGTTATGATTATCTCATCACAATATCGTCCCGCAATCTTACCCATCACCGGTCTTTTCCACTTATCCCTACCACCGCCTGTTCCACCTAATATACAAATCAATTTGCCATTATTAGAATTAGAAGAAATCTCGCTCCTTAATAATTGATAAACCGCCTCAAGTGAATCTGGTGTATGAGCAAAATCAACAAATATATTTTTGCCTTTTTCATTCTCTATTTTTTCCATCCTTCCAGCTACTCCTGAAAATTTTGATATCGCCTCTTTTACAACAGACAATGGAATATTTAGCGACAAAGAAATAGAAATAGCTGCCAATATATTATATAAATTAAATTTCCCCTTTAGAGACGGTTTAAATTCATAATTATCTAAATTAAATATTATGCCCTCTGAATTAATAGAATAATCAGATGGTTTTACCATTAAAATTTTATTGCCACCAAAAGATGATGATTGTGATGAAGATGATAATGAGTATCCAATTTTCTTATCAGCCCAATATTTCAAAAAATTATCAGCAAATTTATCATCTAAATTTACAATACTTGTTTTTGTCTGAAAATTATTCATCTTGCCTCTTCTATCATTATAGAGAAATGTTTTTTTAGTGGATTCTAATTTCTTAAATAATTTCTCTTTGGCAAAAAGATATTTTTCAAATGAATTATTATGTTCCTCTAAATGCTCGGGGTGAATATTATTAAATAAGACTACATCAAAATCAATTGCTCTATGTCTATGCTGATCCATTCCAATAGATGTTGCTTCTAAAATTAGATATTTACAATTATTCCTTACCGCCCTCCTAATAAATTTTTGAATAAAAAATCTGCCCGGCATTGTCATCTTTGTCTTATTTGCCCATTCCTCTTCTCCAATCTTAAATCGCAATGAATTTATCATTGCTGTTTTCAAATTAAATTCTTCCAATATGGAGTTTAATATTTCTGCTATTGTTGTCTTGCCCTTTGTTCCTGTTATTCCTATAACTATTATTTTTCTGCTGGGAAATCCATATAGCATCGCCCCAATCCATGATAATAATAAGTGATATATTGATATCACAAATCTTGGTGTCATTTTTCTGATAATTTTTTTAATCTGATAAATCATATTTTAAATAATAACATAATATATTTTCTATCACAAAAATAATATATAATTGAAAAATAGTATAATTTTATTCTAATATATATATCAAATTTAATTAAAAAAATATACCCCACCCAAAAACCCGCATAAATACAATGTTTTTTACCCCTTGACAAATGTTTTAAAATGTGCATAATAGGAGGTTTAGAAAGTTAAAAAGTGAATATGAACATCTTGTCGTGATGACAAGTCATGACAAGTCGCAGGGCCAAGGCATAGAGTGATGAAGATATCCCATTGCCTAGCCAGATAATCTATATTAAAAGTATAAAATTAAAGTAAAGGCCTTTGGGGATATGGCTTATAACTATCCCTCATAAAAGTAACATAAAATTAACTGGCGGGGACGATACCGCCGCATCTAGACGGCCAAGCGGAATACCACAATACCACAAGGAAGTTGACCGGAATAATGTTGGTAAATTTAAAAAAGTTCCCAATGTTTAATCTGTTTAATCCTTCTTGGTCAGTCTTATCCCAATGTCTTATTCGGGTCAGGCAAAGTCCGGTCCGGCGACCACTAATGCCCCTAATGCCGAGGGCGGGAGAAATCCCCCACCTTGGCTTCGGGCAAACCACGGCGACAAAAAGAGCGCCGCGGAATTAAGAGCCCCCAGCATCATCGGGGGCCTATTTTTTTATTTTAAGATAATGCTTCTTGGCATCACAATATTGACAAAATAATGTCAATATAATAATGGGGAGATTTGATATAATGTCTCTGATAAGAAAAATATGGAAGATCTAATATTTAATACAATATTTGGGAGCGAGGAAAAAGTGAAAATAATCAGATATCTATTAAGAAGAGAGGGCGAAGCAATAGACCTAAAGGAAATGAAAAAATTCTTGAAAATAAAGAAATCCGCTCAATTCAACAAAGAAATAAAAAATCTCAAAAAGATTGGCTTTATTGGACAAAAAGGAAAAGATTATCTCATCAACTCAATGTTCCCATTCAAAAAAGACCTATCATCGCTTATTCTTTTTCCATCTTTCCTATATAAAGAACATCTGATAGAATCCTTAAAAAAATCAGGTAATATTCGCCTCCTTGTTTTTGCTGGAGCATTAGCAAAAGACGAATTATCAGCAGAAATAGATATCCTAATAGTAGGAGATAATTTGAAAGAAAATAAAATTGACAATATAATTTCCCAATTAGAGTCTGATTTGGGATATTCAATAAACTATATGATTTTAGGGAAAAAAGAATTTGAATATCGCTATATAATGTTTGATGGATTAGTAAGAGGGATATTGGAAGGTAAAAATGAATTAGCAATTAAAAAAATAGATTTTGAAAATCTTAAATAATAAAAAAATAATATGAAAGCAATCATCAAAAAAACAATTTTTCTTTTTTTTATTTTAACACAATTTTTTTCCTTTGGATTAGCAATGGCTGAAGAAAATAAAGAAGGGGATCAAATAAGTATTGAATACTTTTGGCAAGAGGGATGCCCCCATTGTGCCGAAGCAGAACCATTTTTAGAAAAAATGGCAAAAAAATATCTAGAAATAAATATTTCCTCGATAGAAGTATTGGATAGCGGAGAAGGAAAAGAAATATTTTTCCAAAGAATTAAAGAACATAATATAGAGGTTCCAAAAGTGCCGTTGATTATTGTTGGCAATAAATATTTCGCCGGTTTTTATGATGAAAATCTCACAGGAGTAGAAATTGAAAACCAAATAAAAATAACCTTGGGGATAGATGATGTGGATAAAAGAAAGAAAATAAATATTCCCCTCATCGGAGAAATTGATATCGCAAATTTTTCGCTACCAATCATTACGATAGTCATTGGGGCAATTGACGGATTTAATCCCTGCGCAATGTGGGCACTTATATTCTTGATAACACTTCTCTTTGGAATGAAGGACAGAAAGAAAATGTGGATTTTGGGGACGATATTTATTCTTGTATCGGCAATTATTTATTTTGGGTTTATGATGGCATGGCTCAATCTATTTATTTTCATTGGTCTAATTTTCTGGGTTAGAATTATTATCGGAGGAGTTGCCTTGGCAGGAGGAGTATATTCATTAAAAGACTACTTTTCTAATCCAAAGGGTGTCTGTAAGACTATTGGCGATGATAGAAAGGCAAAAACATTTGATAAATTAAAAAAGATTGTGAGTAAGAAGGGTTTATTTTTATCAATATTAGGAATAATTGCCCTTTCCTTTTCTGTTAATTTGGTGGAATTAATCTGCTCTGCTGGATTGCCTGCTGTTTATACTCATATCCTCACAATGGCTGGATTGGCTTCTTGGAAATACTATCTCTACTTAGCCCTATATATATTAGTGTTTATGCTTGATGATTTGATTGTCTTTGTCGTCGCAATGATTACATTAAGAATTACTGGAGCAACCACAAAATATAATCGTATCGCTAGATTGATTGGTGGTATTCTTATGATTATTATTGGGTTGTTATTAGTATTCAAACCAAGCATCCTCCTGTTTGGATAATCCCTCACTGACAATTTATGCTAAAATCAGCAACTTTATTTTAAAAATATTAAATATTACTATGAGAGAGTAGGATTGCCCAGTGATTATCTCCGGCATCTAATTCCTTATCAAGTGAAAAATAATTCTCTGTCCTATTCTTAACATTTTCTAATGATGCTTGATAATTATTGGGCGATGGGTTGGCGAGGCTATTCTTTTTCCAATCAACAATCAATAATTTTCCATCTGACCTCAAAACATTTTTGGCATCTTTGAAAATATTTTCCCAATTATCTACTTCTACTTGAAATAAAAGATTTGACATTATAATTAAATCGCAAGATTTTTCTGGAAGCCCACTTGTTTTTTCTAAGTCAGACCAAATAGTTTCAATATTAAAAACCTTATGGAGATTTGCCATCCCCTTAATTGACTCTAATGCGGGCTTTAAGACATCAATTGCATAAACCTTGCCTTCGCCACCAACTCTTTTTGCTAATTCAATAACAAAATGACCACTGCCTGCTCCAAAGTCAGCGGCAACAGATGATTCTTTTATATCAATTTGATTAAGTAATTTACTTATATCTAACATATTTATATAGTTATATTCTACCAAAATTTAATAAATAACTCAATTATTATTTGCTAAAAATTTATAAATGATTAAAATATAGATAATTAATTGAGCAAGAGATATCACCCCGCCCGAAGGGCGGGGTGATATAGTGCTAATTTTAAATAATTAGAATATAATTAATTATGAAATAGCAGATCACCCCCGCCCGAAGGGCGGGGTGATATAAGACCCGCCTTCGTTAAAACTTCGGCGAGGCGAAGTAAAAATATGTTAATGATTTGGATTATAATTTTCGTAGTTGCTTTAATAGCGCTCGTGAAAGGAGCAGATTGGCTCCTCTCATCATCCGAAAAAATCGGATTAGCCATGGGGATGTCCCCCTTTGTTGTTGGTATATTAATAGTCGGAATAGGCACATCATTCCCAGAATTAATATCATCTCTCGTCTCTATATTCAAAGAAGCAAGTGAAATTGTAACCGCCAATGCCGTCGGCTCCAATTTAGCAAATATTTTGCTTGTTGTCGGAATTGCATCCATTATTGGGAGAAAATTAATAGTTACCAAAAGTTTAATAAATTTAGACATTCCCCTATTAGCAGCCAGCACAGCTCTTTTATTTGGCATGGCTATTGATGGAAAAATAACATTATTAGAATCAGTATTGCTATTAGTCGGCTATTTAATTTATCTCCTTTATACCATTCTCTATAAAGAAGAGGGCAGTGAATTTATCAAAAATGGCGACAATGGTGAGGAAATAGAAAAAATGCCATCACGAAAGGAAAGAAGGGAGGATATCACAAAAAAAGCCATCTCAAAAAGACCAAGACTGCACATCAAAGATTTTATATTCCTAATATTAGGCATTGCTGGAGTAGCATTAGGGGCAAAATATCTCATTGATGCCGTTATTGAAATGTCTGCTATTTTAAATATCGGGGCGAGTGTCATTGCCATCACTGCTGTCGCCATCGGGACATCCTTGCCTGAATTATTAGTTTCTATTAAGGCAGTTTTGAAAAATAAGTCCGAATTAGCAATCGGAAATGTCTTTGGCTCAAATGTATTTAATGCCTTAGCCGTTGTTGGGATTCCCGGAATTTTTAAAACATTGTCTGTTGATGCTCCTACTCTCTCCATTGGACTTCCAATAATGGCTGTCGCAACGGGATTATTTGTAATATCAGGCATCTCAAGAAAAATTCATATTTGGGAAGGCGCCTTTTATCTTTGCTTTTATGTGTTCTTTATTGGCAAATTGTTTAATATACTTTAATTTGAATTATTTCTTAATCTAATTTAATAATAATTATAATATGGAAAAAATTGTAAAAAAATCGGTTCAGGGAAATTGGGTAGAATATGATTCTTCAATTTCTGCCTTGAGTTATGGAATAAATTATCTCCAATATGATTTAGACTCAAAAGAAGCATCTGTTTTTTTCTTGGCTGCGAAGAGGACTGGGGAGGCAAGATTTGAGGACGATTATGAGAATCAATTCACCCTCACATATGATAGATATAAGTATGTATATAAATTAACCAAAAGAGATTATTAATGGCTCCCGTCTTGATAAAAAATAAAATTTGATTATTATTGATATTATTGAATAATATATATAAATTATTGAGCCCACCCTCCCGCCGTAGGCGGGAGGGTGGGTATGAAAAAAAATAATAAATCATCTCAATAAACATTAAATAGTAAAAATATGCCTATTACAAAATCAGCAAAAAAAGCCCTTCGTCAATCAGAAAAAAGGCGAAAGGTTAATAAGCAAAAGAAAAAAGAATTAAAGATAGTTGTTAAGGAATATAAGAAATTGGTAGAAGCAAAAGATATTAAGAAAGCCCAAGAAAAACTTCCAATGGTTTATAAGAAATTAGACAAAGCCGCTAAGACTAATTTGATTAAGAAAAATAAGGCAAGTCGCCTTAAGTCTCGGCTAAGCAAAAAATTATCTTAATTTATTCTTTCGACAATAAAAACTCCCGCCTCAGGCGGGGGTTTTGACTTGGTAAAAACTATCCGACCTTATCAACTGCTAATCTAATTCTTCTTAATGACTCGCTCTTTCCTAAAACATCTAAAATCTCAAATGGGCTGGCGGACTTTTCTTCTCCGCTAAGAGCAACCCTAAGAGGCCAAAGAAATTCACCTCTGCCTATTTTCTCTGCCTCGGGCATCAAAATTTTTTCTAAATTATCTTGATTAAATTCTTCATCATCTATTGATGACAATATCTCTGTCGCAAAAATTAGATTTTCTTTTGCCTCACTTTCAGATGAATTTTTCCAAACAAGAATATCCTTTTTATAATCAGGCAACTCAAAAAAATATTTAGTTAATTCTCTTAAATCAGATAATTTTTTGATTCTTTTCAAATGAATCAAAATTATTTTTTTAATAAATTCCTTGTCGGCAGAATAATCAATAAATGGAATCGCTTTTTCTACCAAATCATCAATATCCATCAATTTAATATGCTCGCCATTTATCCAATCCAACTTGTCAGGACTAAAAACTGCTCCTGATTTTTGAATCTTATCAACCTCAAACTGCTCTATTATTTCCTCTATACTCAAAACCTCTTTTGCCCCAATCCCCTTTTCCTCAGTAGGATGCCAGCCCAAAAATACAAGAAAATTAACCATTGCCTCAGGCAAATATCCATTCTCCCTATATTCCTTAACAGCCACCGAGCCAAATCTTTTTGACATTTTTGATTTGTCAGATGATAAAATCAATGGCAAATGCCCAAATTCTGGTGGCGACCAGCCAAATGCCTCATATATTGCTAATTGCTTTGGTGTATTAGAAATATGGTCTTCCCCTCTAATAATATGAGTTATTTTCATCTCGGCATCATCAATAACATTGGCAAAATTATAAAGAGGGTAATCAATATTTTTGGCAATAACTATATCCCCTATCAAAGATAAATCAAATTCTATTTTTCCTCTTATTAAATCATTGAAGTGATTTTTTTTCTCGGGCATTTTCAATCTTATCACTGGCTGAATGATAGAACTCTCTAAATTTTTCTTAATTTCATCCTCACTCAAATTTCTACATTTCCCATCATAAGAATAAACCTCGCCACGAGATATCATTTCTTCTTTTTTGGCGGTTAATTCCTCTTGAGAACAAAAGCAATAATATGCCTTTTTTTCTTCTAAAAGTTGATTTAAATATTTTTTATAGATATCGCCTCTTTGACTTTGCCTATATGGTCCTTCGTCCCAATTAATCCCCAGCCATTTCAATGATTCTAATATATCATTTTCGTATTCTAAATTTGACCTCTCTTTATCAGTGTCTTCTATTCTCAATATTAATTTCCCCTGATATTTCTTAGCAATAATCCAATTAAAAAGAAAGACCCTCGCATTTCCAATGTGAAGCCAGCCGGTTGGCGATGGAGCCATCCTTAATCGCGGTTTTTCAATTTTCTTTATCCTTGGAGACATATTTTTGATTATCTCCAACATTTTAGCACAGAATTTTGGATATAAAAAATATAAATAAAATATATGATATAATAAAAAAACAACAACTTTAATATTAATTACAACCTTATGAAAAATAACAAAAAGATAAAAATTAAAAAAATAATTATATCCCTCCTGATATTTATATTCATATTCTCCCTCCTCCTTTGGAGTGTCCCAATATTCGGAGCTGAAAAATCAAATTCAGAAAAATTTTCTTTGCCGGAATACTTCATTACAAAATCAAGTGATATTGAAATGATAGAGCCAAAAATTATTCCCGACAGCCCAATTTACTTTATAAAAATAGCAGGCGAATGGATAGGAAATATATTCTCTTTCGGCGATATCAACAAAGCAGAAAATAAACTTATATTATCAAGCGAGAGATTACTTGAGGCAAGACAATTAGTTTTCAAAAACAGCCCGAAAGAAAAAATATCAAAAGCAATAGAAAGATATCAAAAAGAAAATGATGAATTTCAATTCTATTTTTCCAAAGCAGTTTCTATAAGACCGACCGATATTTTGTCTAAAAATATGCCCAAAAAGATTATTAACCACTTTATTTTTGGACAAAAGATATTGGCAGAAATTTCTATGATAGAAAATAATATTACAATAAGAAAAACAATAGACAATATCATCAATAAAAATAGCGACTTTATAATATCTTCCCTATCAAGATTCTCGGGAGAAAATGAGATATTCAATATTTTGGATAATATTTTTAGTGAAACAAATGATTTTAATAATAAATTTTCTTATTTAAGAAATTTGGAATCTATAATTGAATTAGAAATATCATTAGATAAATTATCTGTTAAAAAAGAAAGTAGTTTCTATATTTTAAAATCCAAGACAATAGGCAGGGTGCTGGGAGAAATAATGAATGATAAAGAAAATGATTATCAGAATTTGATAGTCGTTCCATTTGCCAACCCAATCAATAAAAGAGTAGCCATATTAGAATTAAGAAGAGAAAGCAATATGGAGGGGCTATTTGATGGTATTTTAGGCAACCTCTCTTTTGATGTGTCAGATGAGGAATTAGAAAGTTGCTTTAATGAATTTTCAATAGAATTAGACAAAAAAATAATATCTCTTGATTCAGAAATGTTATTCTCTACAAAATTTCATCAAACATTATCTTCTCTGATAAGAGAAATAAAAGACAGACTTGCCTTATCACAAGAAAAAAAAGACGATAATGAATTGGAAAAATCTTGCTTTTTACTTCAAGAAGCAAATGTGCTATCAAATTTTGCCCTGAAAGAATTATTTTATTCAGAAAATAATATCGCGGGAAATAATTTTTCTGATTATTTAAAAAAATCTATTGATGAGATAAAAGAAAAGATTGATTTGGAAAACCAAGAATACATCCGATTATCTGATATATTTAAAGAAATAGGAGAGCATTTTGAGATAATGAATAAATCATTAGGCGAAGAAAATTGGGATAGGTTTTTCAGCGAATCATCAAAATTTTGGGCTGGGCAAAATAATTTTCAATTTCTTTTGAGAAAAAAAGAAGACCTTAAGAATCTCTTGGGATTAGAAGCAAAAGAAAATTTTAGTGTTTGGTGTTGGGAAAGAAGAGGAATTATGTTTGAGGATTTAAGTATTTGGCCTCAATGCGAGTTACCAAATAATGAAATATTGTCATTAGAAATCTGGGCAAATTTAGAAAGTAATTAGTTCGCCAAAGGTGAGCGAGATTTAGCATTCAATCAAATCAAGCCCCCCATTTCTTATAATCATCATGGCTACCAATATTTACTAATAAAATATTATTACTTGTTTTAAAATCAACCAGCACCCTATAACCATTTTTTAAATAAAAAGCATAATACTCCCTCAAATTACCATTTAATTTATGAGTTTTTAATGATTTTTCAAATGGATTATTCTTAAATATTTCTAATTTTTCAAAAAAATTTGCCTTAATTTCATTTGGCAATTTTTTAAAGGATCTTTCAAATCGTGAGCTAATGTGAATGATAATCATATCAATCTTAAAAATCTACTTATTATTAAGTAGATAATCTCTTAATTTATTGATGCTTCTAAACTTCTTTGTTTGTCCGGTATGATATTCTAAATTCGCTTCTGCCACCATCTCATCAATAGTTGTTGGATTATTTATCTTTTTCAAAGAAGAAAAATCAATCTCACAAACAATTTTCTTATTATCAGCATCGCCATATAGATATTTCAAAGAAGTGAGTGGTAAATTAATTGTTGCCTGTTTTTTATTCATATTAGCATTATACCTCATTTTAAATATTATCAAAAATCATTCCTAACCCCCCCCTTATCATTCAAATAAAAATATTAATCTAATATTCTCTTTTCAAAATAAATATTTATACCCCCCCCCCGGGGGGGGGGGGGGGGGGGGGGGGGGGGGGGGGGGGGGGGGGGGGGGGGGGGGGGGGGGGGGGGGGGGGGGGGGGGGGGGGGGGGGGGGGGGGGGGGGGGGGGGGGGGGGGGGGGGGGGGGGGGGGGGGGGGGGGG
>JBFEPE010000005.1:0-49062 GCA_041550235.1 Minisyncoccia bacterium | reverse complement strand
TAGAAGGGAAAACTACTCATATATATTCCGAGCAGTATCAAATATCATCAACTTGAGAATGGCAACAAATTAAATATTTATTACTATTCTTAAATTGGGGATCGTATTGACTCATGAACTGCTATTTTGAAATACATCCCATTATTATGTTACCAAGGGGCTTCGCTTATGCGGGGCTCCTTCATTTTTTATTCCCAAAAACTGCTGAAAATATTCAGCAGTTTATTCAGTAATATATTCAGTAGTTAAATATGCACTAAACAGAAACGGGAGAGGCGATTTTGTCGCTACTCTTATTAGACCTTGAAGAAGCCCTATTCTTATCCAAAACAATCTTATTATTCCTCACGGAAACTAAAATACTATCACTCGCCCTCAACTCATTTGAAACAATCTTTTGAGCCAAAGGATTCAATATCTCTCTCTGCATCAACCTCTTTAATTCTCTTGCCCCATATTCCTGACTATATCCATTCTCAGAGAAATATTTTTTCGCCTCATTGCTCAATTCTATCTCAATTCCCTTCTTTAACAATCTTTCCTTAATCAAATCAAACTGATTTTCACAAATCAATGATATATCATCCTTGCTTAGAGGATTAAATATAATAATCTCATCAATTCTATTCAAAAATTCTGGCTTGAAATTATCCTTCAAAGCATCCATTATCTTGCCCTTTGTATTACTTGATTCAATCTCAAATTTCTCGCTATCATTCTTATAATTTCTAAATCCCAAATCAGACATTTCCTTAATATACTCACTTCCCGCATTTGATGTCATAATAATTATCGTATTTCTGAAATTAACCTTTCGCCCCTTGGCATCTTTTAATTGCCCCTCATCCAAAATTTGTAACAAAACATTGAACACCTCCGGATGGGCCTTCTCTATCTCATCAAACAAAACCAAACTATATGGTCTATGCCTCACCATTTCAGTGAGTTGCCCTCCCTCATCATACCCAACATAACCCGGAGGCGAGCCAATCATCTTTGAAACAGAGTGCTGCTCCATATATTCCGACATATCAATTCTAATAATTGCCTTCTCATCATTGAATAAATGAACTGCCATTGCTTTGGCTAATTCAGTTTTTCCTACTCCCGTAGGACCTAAAAACATAAATGATCCAATTGGTCTATCATCCTCTGATATGCCCGCCCTTGCACGACGAACGGCATCACTCACAGCAGATATTGCAGTCTTCTGCCCTATCACCCTATTAGACAGAATATCCTCCATATTTGATAGTTTTTCTGCCTCGCTTTGAAGCATTTTAGAAACAGGGATGCCCGTCCATCTTGAAACAATTTTTGCAATTTCTTCTTCACCCACTTCCTCGCTCATCATTGCCTTATCTTTTTTGCCCTTACTCAATTTCTGCTCGGCTTTTTTGAGTAATGATTCTTTCTCTGGAATTTGACCATAAAGCAATTTGCTCGCCAATTCTAATTCCCCATCAAATTGCGCTTTTTCCGCCTTGGCCTTTAACTCTTCTATTTCCTTTTTAAAATCATAAATTGCTTGAACCTTTTCTTTTGCTTTATTTCTTTTTTTCATTTCCTTTTCTTGGTTCAATTTCAAAACCTTCAAATCTCTTTCAATTTCTATCAATCGATTTTTTGCCATTTCACTCTTTTCTTTTTTGATGGCTTCTTTTTCTATTTCTAAATTCAAAATATTCTGCTTTGCCTCCTCTAAATCGGCGGGCAAACTATCCATTTCTAATCTCATCGCTGATGCGGCCTCGTCTATTAAATCAACCGCCTTGTCGGGCAAAAACCTATCTGAAATATATCGCGACGACAAAGAAACGGCCGCTACAATTGCGCTATCGGAAATTCTTATTCCATGATGATTTTCATATCTTTCTTTCAATCCCCTAAGAATTGCTATAGCATGCTTTGGTGTTGGCTCCTCAACTAAAACTGGTTGGAATCTTCTTTCCAATGCCATATCCCTTTCTAAATATTTTTGATATTCTTTCAAAGTTGTTGCCCCGATGGCTTTCAATTCTCCCCTTGCTAATGCCGGCTTCAAGACATTGGCGGCATCAATTGCCCCTTCGGCACTACCTGCTCCAATAATGGTATGAATTTCATCAATGAACAAAATATATTTTCCTTCTGCTTTTTGTATTTCTTTAATAAATGATTTCAAGCGGTCCTCAAATTCTCCTCTGAATTTTGTTCCTGCAACCATACCTGCCAAATCAAGTGAGAGGACTTCTTTGTCTTTTAATGATTCTGGCACATCTCCTGAAACAATTTTTTGTGCTAATCCCTCAACAATCGCCGTCTTCCCTGTTCCCGGCTCCCCAATAAGAATTGGGTTATTTTTTGTTCTTCTTGATATTATTTGAATTACTCTTCTTAATTCCTCGTCCCTGCCAATAACTGGATCTAATTTTTTATCCTTCGCCTTGTTTGTTAAATTATGGCTATATTTTTCCAGTACTCTAAACTTTGCCTCCGGTGTTTCATCTACTATTCTTTGTCCACCTCTCATTTTCTCTATTTTTTTGAAAACCTCGTCTCTCTTGATATTATGTCTCTTTATTATCTGGCTTAAATCATCTGAATGAGAAACAATTGCTAAAAATAGGTGCTCGCAAGAAATATATTCGTCTTTTAGTCTGGCTGATTCCTTTGTTGCATTGTCTAATATCTTTATCAATTCTGCTGATAAGTAAAGTTGCCCTATATTGGCACTGGCGACAAATAGTCTTGGTTGGCGATTTATTTCTACCTCCAAGTCAGCTGATAATTTAGCAATGTCTATATTCATTTCTGATAATATTTGGGGAATCATTCCGTCTCCCTGTGTTATCAATGAAAAAAGAAGATGAACTGATTTCAATTCTCCTTGATTTTTTGAGGAAGCGATATCTTGTGCATTCTGTATCGCCTCCTGTGCTTTCATTGTAAATTTATTATACATATCTATATCATATATTTATAATATAAATTGTAAATATTGACAAGTCTTGATTATCGTGATATAATAAGGGCGGAAATTATCCAAATTTAAAAATAAAAAATAGGAGGTTTAAAATGAAAGATGTAACAATTTTGATATGCGACGATTCCCTTATCCAAAGAAGTCATACAAAATGGGAATTAAGGAGTTTAACTAATGCCAATGTCATTTATTCCTCAAATGGCTCTGGATGTTTGAAAAAATTTAAGGAATCACATCCGGATATTGTGATTATAGACTTGGAAATCCCCTTTTATAAAGGGCAAAAACCAAGTTCTTTTAACGGCTTGAATCTTTTAAAAACTCTTTTATTAGAAAGAGAGAAGAGGAATTTCTCAATCGCCCTCTTGTCGAATTTTGAACACCATCAGTCAAATAATGACATTCCAAGAAAGGATGTAGAAGAAATAACCAATGAGTTGAGAAAGATAGGGGAAGAACAGAATTGCCCCAAGATTCATACTTGTAGATATTGTAGAGGAGATGAAAAAAAGTTTCATGAAGAGAATGGTTTTTTCTACATTGACCCTGAAGGAAATCAAGGAGTTTTATTATTTTTTGATGCCATAAATATTCGAGATTATGAATGGTTTTATCTTGATGGTAGGAGAATTCATAACAGCGAAAGATTTCCGGATAGATTTAATACAACTAAAATAGCGAGTATTTCTCTTTCTCTTGTTGAAAGACAGAAAAAAGAAACGAGCGAAAGACTCAAATACCTCCAAACAAAAGAGGGCAAGAAAGAGATTGGTATCAAGAAAAGAATAATGCCCCTGAAGCCATATTTCAAAATAATCAATCACTTTCTTCACTTTCTTGTAAAATGAAAGTCAAAATGATTATTCAGCAAAACCCCCCAACAAGACATTGCGAAGTGTCCTGCTGGGGAGTATTTTTTTATTTCTAATCACTTTGAGATATTTTTTGATTAGGTTATAATACACTCAATAAGCTAAACTACAAGGTATCCCCACCCCGCCGAAGGCGGGGTAGGGATAGTAATGATATTATTTTAAATCCCCCGCCTCGCCAAGGGCGAGGCGGGGGATAGCGACACCTATTATTAAAAAAATTATGTCTATAAAAGCAGTGGAAAAAAAATTAAATATATTAACAAAAGAGGTTGTTAATTTAAGGTCTCTATTATTAAGTATGGCGATAGAAAAAGATAGTGAAGGAGAATATAATCCTAAATTCATTAGAGATGTGGCAAAGGCATCAAAACAAAAGGGAGATTATGCCTTTACTAATAGCAAAGATTTTTTGAAATTATTAAGACTATCAAAATAGGCAACCGCAAAGATATTTATTTATAAACCATAAATATTGACAAGTCTTGATTATCGTGATAATGTAAAAATCGGAATTATCCAAATTTAAAAATTTAAAAAATCATTAAAATAAGAAAAAAGGAGGTTTAAAATGAAAGTATTTGAACAAGATTTAAGAAAAATGACAGAAAATTTGTCATCCAAAGATCTATACTCTCTAAGAACGGGCATCGAAAACTCGATGGAATCTTTTTTAGCAGAAAACAATAAGATTGAAAATCTTTTTATGTTTTTCCTCGCATGGACAGAGGCTGAGGAAAAAATCAAGAAGAATATCTTAAAGGAAATTGAAGATATTCAAGATTGGAATACTTTTGTTGATGTTTTCCAAGAAAAAAAATGCGGGCATTACAGATTCGGAAAATCTGAGAAAGGAGACATACATGATGCCTTATTAGATAAAGGATACCATCTACTTTGTAAGGATGATGCTCTCGGCAAATTAAAAATAAAAGATTTGTCCCGCATGTCTTTAGAAAGCACGAGTATATTTGATCCGATATTCGCAAGAAGAATTTATGATCTTATCCCTACATCCTCAATAGAAGACATGGGGGTTGATGATGAAAAAATAGAAGATGTTTTTCTCCGCATTGAAATTCTCCCGGACTATCATCATCATGACAATAAGGCAATCGTTAGAAAAAGAGTATTTAAAAGATACTTATCTTTGAAGGGCATCAATTGTAATGCCGAAAAAACTTGGATGTCTTTGAAAAAAAAAGAAGAAGAGAAAAAGTAAATCAGCATAAAGCCCCCAACAAGATATTGCGAAATGTCTTGTTGGGGAGTATTTTTTTATTTCTAATTACCAAATTCCCCCGCACTAAATTTCCATGCAATAAATCGCCACAATTCATTGCGAGGATTATCTTGATTAAGCACATCAAACATCCCCCAGATATCGCACTTATCTTGTATTGGATAAGACTAAAATATTGACAAGTCTTGGTTGGTATTATAAGATAATTCGCAGTCAAAAGATTTTTAATATTGAAAAATAAAATATCAGGAGGGATTATGGCAGGAAAAACAGAATTTATTATTATAGACACAAAAACAAAATTAGTTTTTGCTGGATATAAAGGAAAAGTAATTTCTTTTGTGCTATTTATTAAGAATATAACCAACATTGAAGAAATCAAAATTTTCTTATCAAAAGAGGGGGCAGATAATTTATTGGGGAAAATAAAAAAACACTCCAAATTAAATATTGCCCACTTAAAAATAACTAAATTTGCAAAATTTTTAAATAATGATTATTTCCATGGAGAGGGTTATTGACGAAGGCATTATATATTTTTTATTTTATGGGGCATGGCGACGATAACAAAAAATCGCTGTGCTTCCTTTTTATTTCCATTTATCATTTCAAAACAAATTATTTCAAAACAAACAAAAACTCCTGAATGAAATCAGGAGTTTAAAGAAGGTAATTAGAATTGAGGCATGCCGGCTGGCGAAGGATGTCCTCCGCCACCTTGATGCTCACTCTTGTCCTTTTCCTCAACAACAACCGCTTCAGTAATTAAGAACATAGAAGCAGCAGAGACAGCATTTTGAAGAGCAGTCTTTACAACTTTGGTTGGGTCAACAATTCCCGAAGCAATCAAATCTTCATATTTGCCAGTAGAAGCATTATAACCAAATCCACCTTCTCCCTTTAAAACCTCATTCAAGACAACACCACCATTTGCCCCAGCATTTTCAGCAATTTGCTTGAGAGGTGCTTTGATGCTTTCTAAAACAATTGATGCTCCAACTAACCTAGAAAAATCTTGTGGGTTTTTCTTTAATTCGTCTAATATCCCTAATGATTGCTGATAGGCGCGGATAAGAGCAAGACCTCCGCCGGGAACAATTCCTTCCTCAACAGCAGCGCGGGTAGCAGCAACTGCATCCTCTATTCTGTATTTCTTTTCGCCTTGCTCAGTTTCAGTGGCTGCCCCAACTTTTATTACAGCAACACCTCCGGAAAGTTTGGCTAACCTTTCTTTTAACTTGTCTTTATCAAATTCAGAATCGGTTGATTCTATGAGTGTTTTTATTTGAGACACCCTTGCTTCAATCTCATTTTTTTCACCTTTTCCATCAACAATAGTTGTGCTTTCCTTATTTATGATAACTCTTCTTGCCCCGCCCAAATTATTAACCTCTGCAGATTCTAATTTTCTTCCTAATTCCTCTGAAATAAATTCAGCTCCGCAAACAGTGGCAATATCGGCAAGCATATCTTTTCTTCGGTCGCCAAATCCAGGGGCTTTCACTGCCACTGCATTAAAGATGCCTCTTAATTTATTAACAACTAATGTTGCTAATGCCTCGCCATCAACATCATCTGCAATAATGAGCATATCTTTTTTGCCTGATTGAGCAACTTTTTCTAATAGAGAAACAATGTCGGAAACAGATGAAATTTTCCTATCTGTAACTAAAATATATGGGTCTTCTAAAACTGCTTCCATTTTTTCGGCATTAGAAATCATATATGGGGAAATATAACCCCTGTCAAATTGCATTCCCTCTACAACCTCCTTACTTAATCCTATTGTTTGAGAGTCCTCAACGGTAATAACTCCGTCCTTGCCGGCTAATTCTATAACTTCGGCAATTAACTTGCCCACTTCGGGGTCTCTTGATGAAATAGTGGCTACTTGGCTAATCTCATCTTTTGTGGAAATTGGTTTGGAGATGCCTTTCAATGCCTCAACAATTTTTTGATGGGCTTCTTCCATACCTCTCTTTATATCCATCGGATCAACACCTGCTTCAACATTTTTAATTCCTTGTCTGATAATTGCCTGAGCTAGAACGGTCGCCGTTGTTGTTCCGTCTCCAGCGGTATCATTTGTTTTGGAAGCAACTTCCTTTACTAATTCGGCCCCCATATTTTCAATTTTATCAGCCAATTCAATGTCTTTGGCGATAGTTACTCCGTCAAATGTAACGGTTGGGGTACCAAAACCCCTATCTAATATAACTGCCCGACCCTTAGGACCTAATGTTGTTTTTACGGCATCGGCTAATTTGTCGACACCTATTTTCAATCTTTTTCTTGCCTCAGATTTGAAATGAATTTTTTTTGCCATTTTTTTGATTTGATTTTGATTATTAAATAAATCAAAATCTTAATTAATATTTTTTCGACTTAGAGAGATAATTAGCAATTGATTAATATCTCGCCCCTCGCTCCTTCGGAGCGAGGTGGGATTTTTTTATTTTAATTATTATTACCCAACCTAATCTTATAAACAAAATAACTAATCAATTATCGCAAGAATATCGCTTTCTGAAATTAGCAAATATTCATCGCCATTAATCTTTATTTTTGAAGGACTATATCTTTCAAAAATTACCTTATCCCCAACCTTTATTTCCATAGGAATTCTTTGTCCATCGCTCATTTTTCCGGGACCAACAGAAACTATTTTTCCTTTTTGGGGCTTGTCTTTTTCTGCTGTGTCAGGCAAGACGATGCCTGATGCCGTTGTTGTTGCCTCTTCAATCGGCTCAATTACGACATTATTTGATAATGGTTTAATTTCCATATTTTTTATTTATTTTTTATAATTAAAGTCGACCGATAATCTAATCTTTTGCTATTTATAACTATTAGCACTCGATTAGATAGAGTGCTAATAGTTTAATATAATAATAGCATAAGTCAAGTTTTTGTTTCTTAAAAAAATAGGGGGGAAGGATTACTCCTTCCCCCAAAATCCCTTCATGATTTATTATCCTTATTTTTTCCTTCTTTCCAATGTTTTTAAATGAAAAACTGTGCCGCACCTTATACAGTGCGGGTGACCAAGGATTATTTCAGACTTTGGTTCTCCTCCATAAAGATTTATTTTCACATCTTTTTTCTCTTCCTCTCTTACTATTCTTTCTTTAGTTCCGTGTTCTTTTTCACAATAAGAACAATTAAAACCAGTGTCCTCAATTTCCCCCACCCATTCTTCAATTCCCCCCCCCTTTATTACAAATGGTTTATTTCTTGATTCTTTTATTGCTTTATCCAACTCTCTTTTTATTTTTTTTATATTAGCCGGAGTTAATCCGCCCGGCTTCTCGCCATCTTTTTTAACACCAGCACCCTTAATGCCTTTGCCACCATTTTTATTAACATCAACTTTCTTATCTTTCTTGCCATCTTTATTGCTCATCTTAATCACCTCCACATATATTCTCGCTTAATCAATCTCATAAGTCAATAGAAAACTCTATTGATAATTAAATGAATCTAAAAAATTAACAAACTTTCTATTTCTCTTCCGAATTCTTCTCCAAAGCAACGAGGCCGGGCAACTTATTGCCTGAAAGAAACTCAAGCATTGCTCCGCCACCAGTAGAAACAAAATCAAACTTATCCAATAATCCAAACTTCTCTATTGCTGAAATGGTGTCTCCCCCGCCAACTACACTAAAAGCAGGCGAATTGGCAATAGCTCTCGCAACTACTTCAGTCCCCTGAGTGAAATTCTCATTCTCACAATAACCCATTGGGCCATTCCAAATAATTGTTTTTGATTGATTAAGTATATTCTCAAAACAAATTCTTGTATGAAGACCGATATCTAAAATAATATCATCTTTCAATACTTTGGTGTAATGCCTTTCTATGCCTAAGTTATCATTCTTTGAAGAGGCAACTAATAAGTCACCGGGCATCATTAAATTCATTTGACCATTCTTTTTATTGCCAAAATATTTACCCACCATTTTCATATCAACAGATTCATCAATCAATGACTTGCCGACCTCAAAATCCATTGTTTTTAAAATAGTATTCGCCACTGCCCCACCTAATAATAAAAAATCAATTTTCTTTCTAAAAAATTTTACCAAGGGCAATTTATCAGATATTTTTTTACCGCCTAATACTAAAGAAAATGGCCTATTATCTCTCTCCTTTGCTAATTTTAAATTCTCAATTTCCTTCTTCATTAAAATTCCACCAAAACTTGGCAGGAAATTTGTAATACCTACAATTGAAGAATGCTCTCGATGACTCACTGAAAAAGCATCATTTACAAAAACATTACCCATCTGGGATAATTTTTTTGAAAATAATTTATCATTTTTTTCTTCCTCTGACCAAAATCTTATATTCTCTAATAAGAAAACTTCTCCCTCGTTTGCTGATTTTATTTTTTCAATATTTTTCTTTTCTAAATCAGAAACAAAATTTATTTTTATATTTAATTTACTCTCCAAATAAGGGATTAGGGGTGTCAGACTCAATTCTTTCACTCTTCTTCCCTTTGGCCTGCCCATATGGCTTATTAAAATCAAACTCTTGATATTGGATGATAATATTGTCTTTATTGTAAAAAGCACTTTTCTTATCTTATAATCATTCATTATTATTCCTTCGTCATTGATTTTGACATTAAAATCAACCCGCATTATTATTTTTTTATTTTTTAAATCTTTTTTTGTGAAATATTTCATAATTAAATAATATTTTAATATTATTTTTAAAATCAAGAAGTTGCCTGCCCCTCCCCGCCAAGGGCGGGGAGGGGCAAATATTAATAATATTTTGTGATATATTTCATAATGAGGGAGCGGTAGACCGGGGTCGAACCGGCGACCTTCTCCTTGGCAAGGAGATGTTCTACCAACTGAACTACTACCGCAAGTTATGATTTTAAAAAGGGGGTTGCCCTAGCACTCACAACCTTTGAGGGGATTGAGATTTGAACGGGACTTTGTGCCTCGAGAGGGAATTGCCCGCCTGAGGCGGACATACTGCCCGCTGGAGGCGGGTCCGCCTTTGGCGGAAACCCCCCAGTACTCACAACCTTTGAGGGGATTGAGATTTGAACGGGACTTTGTGCCTCGAGAGGGAATTGAACCCCCGACGCAGGGCTCTTCAGGCCCTCGCTCTACCACTGAGCTACCGAGGCATATAAGATTTATAAAATCTAGTGGGCACTGAGGGACTCGAACCCCCAACCTGCTCGGTGTAAACGAGATGCTCTACCAATTGAGCTAAGTGCCCATTATTTATTATTTTAATTATAATTTATTTTTAAACAAGTGGGGGTCTTGTTTGATTATCAAATCAAGGAAGAATACATCACCCCTCGCGGAGCGAGGGGTGATGATGAAATTATCAAACAAGACCAAGTCTTGTTTGATTATCAGATTGCAGGTATCAACAAAGCCCCTATGAAATAGGGGCTTTGGTTTGAAAAATTAAGAAAATAATATCTCCTTAATCATTTTGCCTATTCCTATCCTCTAATCTTCCTTGAAGTCTGCCAATCAAATCAGAAGCATATTTTTGACCACCAATACCAAAGGCAATTCCTCCAGCAAGAGCGAGCATAGCAATAAATCCAGTGATAACTGTATTAACAATTGCAACTGCTACTCCCAACTGAAGAAGGGCAGCAAAAAAGCCAAAAATTAAAATGGTCCACCAAGTGAGTGAAGCCAAAAAATTTGCTGATTGAAGTTTGGCACTCTTGACTGCTCCCAAAACTAATCCTCTTAAGAAATTACCAACAACTACTGCAGCGAGCATAACAAGAACGGCGATAATAATATTAGGGATATATAAGAGTATGGCTTGCAAGAAGCTAGTAAGTCCGTATAGTTTCAAAATATCGGTTGCCGCCAAAAGAAAAACAATGACGATGAACCATTGAACTAAAGCACCAATAAAAACACCCGACTTAATCCTCCACCCAGCTCTTTCAAAGAATTTAGATAAGCCTGCTTTCTCTAATACCTTATCTAGCTTTATTGCTTCTATTATCTTTCTTGCTAAAACTCCTAATCCATTAGCAATAATCAAACCAACAATAAAAACAATTAAAGCACCAATGAGGTTTGGCAAAAAGCCAACGAATCCACCCCAAAGTGCCTGAAATGAGCCCACTAAAACATCAGCCCAAGATTGAATAACCATAGTTTGTTTTTAATTTAATGTTTCTAAACGACCTTTCTTCGCTGAGAAGTGAATGTCCCATCACAATTCAGCGACAACTTGTTTTTATTTTAACATATATTTTTAAAAAATAGAAATTAAGGCGGGGGAGATTTTACTCTTTTTTTCTTTTTGCAATCACTATATTTTTTTATATGTATTATGAATGCAAAATGCCTTAAAAATTTAATATCAAAAAACTTTCCCTTCAAAAAAAAATAATATAGTGTAATATATTATATGTCGGGAATAAAACCCGCCTTCGTTAAAACTTCGGCGAGGCAAAGAAATATGGAATTTGAAATATTAGGTGAATTAACAAGGATTCTAATCTTATCAACATTATCATTTGTAGTAGCAATTATCTCTGCTCCTATTCTTATTAAATTTCTAAAAAAAATGAAGGTAGGCAAGCAAATAAGAGGAGATGGAGATACACCAATATTCACAAAACTCCACTCTAAGAAAGAAGGCACCCCAACAATGGGAGGAATAATAATTTGGCTCACCACAGCAATTTTAGCACTTATCTTTTGGATATTATCATATTTTTTTGATGGAGTATTTGAATATTTAAATTTTATCAGCAGGCCAGAAACATATCTTCCCCTATTCGCTTTGATTATCGCAGCCCTTATCGGACTTTTTGATGATATATTAGGAATATTAAAAATAGGGCCGAGCGGAGGAGGGCTAAAAGTTTCTCACAAAATAATTCTATTCTCTGCTATCGCATTAGTAGGAGCAGTTTGGTTTTTCTTTAAATTAGATTGGAGTAGCATTCACATTCCCCTATTAGGAGATTTAGAATTAGGATTTTGGTATATCCCATTTTTTATGGCCGTTATTATTGCTGTCGCATTTGCCACAAATCAAACAGATGGATTAGATGGATTAGCAGGAGGAACTATTCTCTTTTCTTACTTATCATTAGGAGCAGTTGCCTTCGTCCAAGGAAAATATGATTTAGCCGCCCTCACTGCAATTATCTCGGGGGGATTAGCCGCCTTTCTTTGGTTCAATATATACCCAGCAAAATTCTTTATGGGTGACACAGGAGCAATGTCATTAGGAATTACTCTGGGAATTATAATAATGATAACCGACACTTCACTTCTCTTGCCCTTCTTTGGATTTATTTTAATAATAGAAGCACTATCCACCGTTATTCAAATTGCAAGTAAAAAAATAAGAAAAAAGAAGGTTTTTATTTCTGCCCCAATCCACCATCATCTTGAAGCACTGGGCTGGCCAGAAACACAAATCACAATGAGATTTTGGATTTTATCTGCTATTTTCTGCTCTATTGGATTAGTGATATTCTTTATTGACAAATTCCTATAATTTGACATTTTATTTAAATTGTGTTAATATCAAAAAAATATGCAAAAATTATTTTCACTAATAATATTACTTTATTTATTTGTATTCTCCTGTTACGGGCTATTTTTCTATTATCAATTAAGCCCTGTATCAGCAAATATAGATAGCAACCTAATAAATACCGACAATAACGGTCTCTTTGTTATAAAGGAAGGCGAGGGAGCTTCTTCTGTTGCCGAAAGGTTGGAGGATAGTGGCTTGATAAGGTCATCATCAGCATTCAAACTTTATTTGCTGGTTAAGGGAAGGATATCAAAAATAAATCCGGGGGTATATGATTTGCTATTCGGAGGCAACAGCCGAGAAATTGCTAATATTATTACCAAAAGAGGAAATCAAGAAAATGTAAAAATTACTATCCCTGAAGGATGGACAATACAAATGGTTGAGAACAAACTCTCAGAGAAAGGAGTTATCACCGGCAGAAAACTCACCGAATTAAAAATCGGCGATTTTTCTGATAAGTTTAGTTTCTTGAGGGAATTTCCTCAGGAAAATAATTTGGAAGGGCTTTTATTCCCTGACACTTATGAATTTGAAACAAATTCCCTATCAAGAGATATTGCAATAAAATTCTTAGAAAATTTTGAAGACAAATTCTTTTCAAATTTTAAAGAAGCTAGCGACAAAGAAAATTTCTCATTGCTAAAATCAATAATCATTGCTTCTCTAATTGAGGCAGAGGCACCATTTTTTGAAGATAGAGTTTTGGTGAGTGATATTATTCACAAGAGATTGGGGAACAATTGGCCGCTACAAATTGATGCAACGATTGTTTATTATAAGTGCTTCATTGAGAATGAGGGTTACGGATGTAGAAGCTTAAAGAATAGTGATTTGAAAAAAGATTCCCCCTATAATACTTATACGAGATTAGGATTGCCCGTTGGTCCAATTGGCAACCCTGGTATTTCTGCAATTAGAGCAACTATCAATTCAGAGGATAGTTCATATTGGTATTATATTTCCGACCCAAAGACAAGAAAAACAATTTTCTCTGCAACATTAGAGCAACATAATTTAGCAAGAAATAAGTATTTAAGAAGGTAGGGAGGGAGTGGGCATGAGAGGACTTGAACCTCTGACCTTTTCGATGTCAACGAAATGCTCTACCACCTGAGCTACATGCCCATTTATTTATCTTTATTTTATATTTATAACACAAATCTCAAAAACCTAAAATCCTAAATTTTGACCAAATTTGGAGTCCGCCTTGAGAGAGACATTCTCGAGAGAAAAGGCGGATTCCATTATTTTTTTTAAATCATTTTCCGCCTTATCAATAATACCCTCATCAACCTCAAAGACCAACTCATCATGAACTTGAAGAAGCATAGATATATTATTAGATAAATTATTATCAATAATAAAATCACTAATCTCAATCATTGCCGTTTTGATAATATCGGCCGATAGCCCCTGAGCGGGAAAATTTATTGCCATTCTTTCCGCCATTGCCCTAACTCTTTGATTAGACGAAGTGATGTCATCCAACCACCTCTTTCTACCTGAAATAGTCTCCACAAATCCATTTTTTCTAGCAAAATTTAATATCTCCTCTTGCCAAACCTTTATCGCCTCAAAATTTTTAAAATACTCTTCTATAAATTTTTTTGCCTCGGAAACTGAAACCCCAGCAGTTTGAGAAAATGCTCTTGCTCCCATTCCATAAAGAATTCCAAAATTCAATGTTTTTGCATCTCGTCTCATTTTTTTTGTTACCTTATCCACCTCAACATTATTTATTTCGGAAGCCGTGATGGTATGAATGTCCTGCCCATTTCGAAATGCCTCAATCATTTTCTTATCATTTGATAGGGAGGCGGCGACACGAAGTTCAATTTGAGAATAATCTAAACTTAAAAATAATTTATTTTTACCGGAAACAAATCCTGACCGTATTCTTTTTCCCCAATCACTTCGGGCAGGTAAGTTTTGAAGATTTGGTTCCTCGGACGATAATCTTCCCGTGGCAGTGCCAACCTGATTAAATGTAGTGTGTATTCGGCCTGTTTTAGGATCAATATTATTGGGCAATGAATCAATGTATGTATTTTTCAGCTTAGATAATTCCCGAAATTTTAAAATATGCCTTATAACAGGATGGGATGATTCCATTTTTTCCAACTCACTTTCTCGGGTGGAAATTGCTCCGCCGGGTGTTTTCTTTATTCCCTTAGATGATATTTTTAGATGCTCAAAAAGAATTTCTGATAATTGCTTCGGCGATGAGATATTAAATTCTTTTCCAGATAATTTAAAAATATCCCTTTCTAATTGAATTATTTCATCAGTTATTTCTTCGCTTAACTTTTTAAAATATTCCTCATCAATGCTAATGCCGTCCTTTTCCATTCTTGAAAGAACAGAAATCAAGGGAATTTCAATATTCCCCAAAACATTTTCCAATCCCATATCTTTTATTTTAGATAATTGCCTTTGATGAATTTTGTTTATTCCATCGGGAACAAAAGAAGAAATTGATACTCCATTTTTTTGAGCAATTTCTTCCAAAGAATATTTTTTAACATCAGACCCTATTAGCCATTGAGAAATTTTGATATCATTTTTTATCCCGCTGATTTTTATATCAAAATTCAAAAGATATTTAATCAATTCCTTCAAGTCATATCCAACCTTCGATATTTCTTTATCTGATAAAATTGGCTCTAATTTTTTTAGATTATCTTTATTGGCAGAAATCAAAAATCTCTTATCTTTATTTTTCAAAAGAATGCTAATCTCTTTTTTTTCGTCATCAAAATAAATAACTAAATTTTTTTCCTCTGATATTAAATTTAATAATTCGTCAATTTTTTCTGAAATAATAAATTCTTCAACTTCTTTTTGTTGAGCAGATGATTCTTTATTGCTTTCTGAGTTAAAAAAACTATTTTCTAATTGCTTTATAAGACTATTAAATCCCCATTTTTCTAATTGGGGTAATATTTTTTCTTTTGATGGAAATTCAAATTTTAAATCTTCCAAATTTGCCTCAATGTCAATATTTGTTTCTATTGTCGCTAAATATTTACTAAACATTGCTTGCTCTTTCTGACTCAAAAGTTTTTCCTTTATTTTATCTGTGATGATTTTATCTGTTTTAAAATTCGGCGATTCTATTTCTTTATATAAATTTTCTAAATTATTAAATTTTTTCAAAATTTTGATTGCTCCTTTTTCGCCAATTCCAATCACTCCGGGAATATTGTCGGATGGATCGCCCTTCAATCCCTTAAAGTCATTCATTTGGGATGGCAAAAGTTCATATCTTTCAAATACTGCTTTTTCATCATAGAACATTGTTTCTTGAAGCCCCTTCTTGGGGGTATAAACAATAACTTTATCATTATCAACTAATTGAAGTGTGTCTAAGTCGCCTGTAGCAATTATTATTTTATCAGTGACATTTTTAAATTTTTTCACTAAAAAGCCAATTAAATCATCGGCCTCAAATCCCGGTTTTTCAAATTGGGGTATTCCCATTGTCTCAAATAATTCTCTTGCTGGTTCAAATTGAGCAATTAAATCGTCATGTGCTTTCTCTCTTTTTCCCTTATAATCTTCAAATTCTTGATGACGAAATGTTGGGTCTGCCAAATCAAAGCAGGCGGCCATATAGTCCGGATTTAAATCTTTAATCAATTTTATTAAAATTCTAGCCGTGCCAAAAACTGCTCCAATTGGCTTGCCTTCGGGTGATGTGAATGGTGGTAGGGCATGGAAGGAGCGGTGGATTAGAGCATGAGCATCAATAATAACCAATTTTTTTGTCTCTTTCATTATTTAAATTATAGCATTATTTAATTTAATCATAAAAGCAGAGGGATTTTTTTATTTATAAATTATCCACACCATTTAAAAAAGGGGAAAAATATGCTTTAATAATAAGGATGTTTTATTTATTTAGAATTTAATATCAAAAAAATATTTTTAAGTCACACAAAATATTGAGAAGGGATAATATCAAACTTTCTCAATATCCCATATTCATAATTTAAACTTCAATATTAAATATGAAAATATTATTGATTGATGACGAAGTAGGAATCTTAGAATTCTTATCAATTAGCTTAGAAGCCGAAGGTTTTTTAGTAGATGTCGCCGACAATGGAGAAAAGGGAATCCAAATGATAATGAATAATCATTATGATTTAGTTGTATTGGATTACTCAATGCCAAAGAAAGATGGCAAATGGGTTTGCCAACAAACAAGACAATCCGGCAGAACGGTGCCAATTATAATGCTATCAGTTAAATCGGGGGTGAGCGACAAGATAGACCTTCTTTCGGCTGGAGCAGATGATTATTTAACAAAACCATTTTCTTTCAAAGAATTATTGGCAAGAATAAATGCTCTGATTCGCAGGTCAAGTGAAATGAAGGGTAATAAGATTTTAGTTGGCGATTTATTATTAGACAGGGATGCATGCTCGGTAAAGAGGGGCGACAAGGAAATATCCCTCACGCAAAAAGAATTTTATTTATTAGAATATTTGATGGAGAATGAAGGAAAAATGGTATCCCGCGCAATGATTACTGAGAGAATTTGGGGGAAAAATTTGAAAAAGAATTCGGGAGTTATTGGAATGCATATACTCAATCTTAGGAAAAAGATTGATGGCAATAAGAAGACAAAATTAATAAAAACGGTGCCGGGAAGAGGTTATAAGATAGATGGAAATTAATTTTCCAGTAAAAGGCTATTTTGATGCCCTTATCAGAGGCAAAAAAGTCGAAAATTAAAAACCCATGATTGATTAATTTCAATCAGAAAATTGAATATGAAGGAGATTATTAAAAAAATCCTTACCAGCAAGTCTGTTCGAAAAGTTTCGTTTTTGCCTTTGATTCTAGGCACGACCTCTGATTTATTTATGCCTTGGCATTAATTTAAAATGAGCAACTTCCCAAGAGAAGAAATTTTTTTGAAATTTAAAAAGACACTCTTGGGAAGTGCTCGTTTTTTGTTTGAAAAATTAATAAGACCAAGATTAAGAAATGAGGATTCCGCCCGAAGAGAATTTATTTTAAATATTTTGTTGTTGGGGATTATTATTCTTTATGGAGTTGGGTTTATAGGGGCTGTTATTGAAAAATCAACGACACCTGATGAATACACGGGATTTTCTTTGCTTTTATTCGGCTCTATTTTCTTATTCTTTGTCGTCATATATTTATTATCGAGATTCGGTTTGGCAAAAATTTCTTCTTATCTTTTTATTTCTTTCTTTTTCTTGTTGGTGGGTTATGCAAATTATCATTGGGGAACAGACTTGCCAGCAGTTTTAATCTTTTATTCATTAGTGATTGTTATGGCAAGCATTTTGATTAGTTCTCGCCTCGCATTTGTTTTCTTAATGGCCACCTCGCTCTTGATGTATGTAATAAATTATTTGCAGGTAAAAAATTTAATAATTTTTGATGATTCATGGAAAAATAAATCTTTAGATAATAGTGATATAATAATTTATATAATTATTCTATCTATTATCACAATAATCTCGTGGCTGTCTAATCGGGAGATAAAGAAATCATTGAAAAGGGCGAGGCGGTCGGAAAAAGCATTGAGGAAAGAAAAGGCATCTTTGGAAAGAAGGGTTGAGGAGAGAACAAGAGAATTGCGAGAAGCACAAATGAAACAGATGAGCCAACTTTATAGATTTTCAGAATTAGGAAAAATATCTGCTGGATTATTTCATGATTTAATAAATCCGCTCACTGCCCTTTCTTTAAATATTCAAAAATTGAAAGAAGATAATTCAAATAGTTTCAGTGAGGCAAAATTTTATTTAGATAGAGCAGTCTCTACGACAAAAAGAATAGAAGGTTTTGTTTTGGCAGTAAAGAAACAAATTAGCCAAAAAGAAATTAAGAGAAAATTTTCTTTGAACAAAGAAATTTCTCAAGTAATAGAAATATTGAGTTATAAGATTAGAAAATTTGAAATAGAAGTTGATTTTTTGAGTGATGAGAAAATTAGTATTATTGGAAATCCGGTAAAGTTTAGTCAAGTGATGGCTAATCTGATAAGCAATGCCATTGATTCGTATCGCGATATGAGGGTGGCAAATGATTTTGATAAGAAAATAATTGTGAGATTAACTCGTGATAATGGAGATGTGGTAATATCAGTTAAAGACAACGGCATTGGAATAAGTAAGGAAAATTTGAAAAATATTTTCAATCCATTTTTCTCTACAAAAAATTATAAAGATGGAATTGGTATTGGATTGGCTATTGTGAAGGGAATTATAGAAAAAGATTTTAAGGGCAAAATATTTGTAGAGAGTAGCGATTCATCAGGAACAAAATTCACCATCAAAATCCCCTCACTCCCGTGAGGGGATTTTTTTGTCAATGCTTGCTCTTTGCCAAATAATGCTCATCACACTCCCCCACTCCATGGGGGTGTGTCGCCTTCCCGTTCTTTACTGAAATAAAAATATATGCTATATTAATAATAAATTAATTTTATACTCCTCCGACTTTGTCGGAGGAGTGGCGATGTTGTAATCAAAGAAGTATTCTATTCGCCCGCCAAAGGCGGGCGGGCAGGAAAATAAATAACCCGCCTTCGCCAAGGTAGAATATCCGCCTCTGGCGGGCTATGGCGGGCAAAGTAAAAAATGGAGTGTGTATTTTGTAAAATAATAAATAAGGAAATTCCATCTGAAATTATTTTTGAAGATGACGATTTGATTATCTTTAAAGATGCCAACCCAAAAGCAAAAATTCACTTATTGGTTGTTCCCAAAAAACACATCGCTACGATAGACGACTTAGAAAAAAATGATGTAGAATTGATTGGCAAGTTAATACTTGTCGCAGCAAAAACAGCAAGGGACTTGAATTTTTATCAAAAAGGTTATAAACTTCAATTTAATGTCGGAAGGGGTGGTGGTCAAGAAGTTTTTCATATCCACCTACACATCACAAGCAATTAGAATTAGAACCCGCCTTCGTCAAGACTATGGCGAGGCGAATCCCGCCTTCGTCAAGACTATGGCGGGCAAAGAAAAATATGCCAATACAGGTAAAAAGAAAAAAAGATGAGCCACTACAATCATTCATCTATAGATTTAATAGGTCCGTTATCCAAAGCGGGGTATTAAAGGAATCTAAGTCTCAAAGATTTTTAAAGAAAAAGCCAAGCAAAAATCAATTAAAGAAATCAGCCGTTTATAAATTAAAAATGCGAGAGCAGATAAAACAATTAAGAAGGGCTGGTATATTAAAGGGGGGAGAGGATTTAGCCAACATCAAAAAACTCCTTCGGAATCCAAAGAGGGCAAGGGTCTCATAATTTTAACCCTGATTATTAAAGGGTTTTTACCCCCTTGACATAATTATTTATTTTTGTTAAACTTATAAAAATTATAAAAATATGATTAACCAAGAAAGCTTAATTAGAACATTAAATGATTTCATCGATATTCTGTCAGAGAAACAGAAGAATGTTGTTGAGAAAAGATTTGGATTGACAGGTGATAAGCCTCTCACACTGGAGGCTATCGGTCGTCAAAATGGAGTTACCCGAGAAAGAATAAGACAAATTGAGGCGGGAGCATTAGATGTTTTAAGAAAAAATATCAAAGATCTAAATGATCTTGTAAACAAATTGAAGGGTCAAATAGAAGTTTTGGGTGGTTTAAGAAGAGAGTCATTGCTTTTAGAAGAGGCAACCCATTCATTTGTTGATGATCCTATTCAGTCCTTGAAAAAGGATGCTGACAAAGAGACAGTTAAAAGCCATCTTGTTTTTGTTTTGTCTTTAGCACCATATTTCAATTATCTTTTTGAGAAGCCAAATAGACATTCTGCATGGTATAGCGATAAGGACTCGGTAAGAAAGATGGACTCTGTTCACAAGATGTGCCATAAGGAATTGAAGAAGGCGAACAGGCCTCTTAAGTTGGATGAGTATCAAGAATTATTGAGAAAAATAATGAAAACTCTTTCAATAAAGAATGAGCAGGCGGTTACTTCTTACTTAGATGTTTCAAAAGATTTTGCTTTTAATCCATTTTATGAATTTGGTTTGAGTAATTGGTCTAAGATATCCCCAACAAATGTTGGCGATAAGGCATATTTGGTTTTGGAAAAAAAAGGAAAGCCAATGCACTTTTCTAAAATTGCCGATGCAATAAACGAGGTTAATTTTGAGGATAATAAAAAAGCGCAAGCATCCACCACTCATAATGAGTTAATTAAAATGCCGGAGTTTGTTTTGGTAGGAAGGGGTGTTTATGCCTTAAAGAATTGGGGCTTTGAAGAGGGAACAGTTAAGGAATTATTGGTGAAGGCATTAAATAAGGGAAGTAAAACTTTTGAGCAGTTAGTGGATATTGTTCAAAAGCAAAGAAATGTGAAAGATGCAACAATTCTTATTAACCTCCAAGACAAGAGATTGTTTAAGAGGTTGGATAATAGGAAGTATGCCTTGGCTGATTAGTTGTTTGGTGGTATAGAGATTATTAAGAAAGAATAAATTTAGTGAAAGATAATTAAGAAAAAAATAAAAAAGCGCCTCCCCGCTTTTTTATTTTTATGAAAAACTTATTTTGAAGTGCAATTTTTAAAAGAATACCGGCACTTCACTGCATAATTGCATAGTGCCGGGATTACTCTTTTTAGAGATTCTTTTTTATCTAGCTATTAGTTCTTCTATTTTCTTAATCATCTCATCTGCAAAGAATGGCTTTATTAGCAAGCAATCTATTTTTTCCTTTAAACCAACGTTTACATCATTTATTGTCGCTGTTACCATTATTATTTTAACGTTCTTATCAATCATTCTTATTTTTTCTACCATCTCTGTTCCCGACGTCTTTGGCATTCTGTCATCAGTTATTGTTATATCAAATGGATTATTATTTTCTATTGCATTTTGCACACTTTCTAATCCAACTTCTCCATTTTCGGCAGTCTCGATACTACAATCTAATTGGAAATGATTTTCAAGTATTGATTTTAAAAGACCAATACATACCTCATCGTCATCTACGATTAAAATTTTTAGTTTTTTCATAATTTACCTCCACCATCATATTGCCAAATATTATTTAATTTGTCAAATTAGGAAGGAGAGAGATTTTGATTATTGCTCTTATTGTTTATACTTAATATTGAGGTGATTGTGCTACCTTCGGCGGAATAAACACCCCGTCTCGCCAAGAGGCGAGCCACCCCTCTATTAGAGGGAGATTATAAGATCCGCCAAAGGCGGGCGGGGAGATATATTAACTCTATTTTTCGTATCCCGAACAAAATATAACAAATCTTGGCTTTTTTTAATTCTAATGTGGTGATTCATTTTCTAAAAAAGGGGAAATGGTGTAAAATTATCATAATGTTCGGAATAAACCTATTCTCAAAAAAGTGGCAAAAATTCTTATTTTTCCAAGTAGAGCCAAAAAAAATAGGAGCAATGAAGGCCGACATAAATCTAACTGATAAAAAAATAAAAATCAGGGACTTGTTTTATTTTGAAAGAAAAAAATCAATCAGCCCAAGTAAAATATTAGAGATATTGAGTTCGGCCATCGTATCAAAACCAAAAAGCAAAAACATTATTTTTTTCGCCGATAAATCTCTTATAAAATCAACAAATTTCAGATTTTCAACAATAAGAGAAAACCCCGCCTCATTTATTTCGCAAGAAGAATTAGAAAACACAATATCAGATGCAGTTATCAAGATGAAGGAAAGAGAATTGCCGATAATGAGCAGATTTTTTAATGAGGAAAGTCCAATATTAGCAAAGACTTTTGCTCATAGCCCTAAAATAGATTCAAATAAGGTAATAAATCCAATCGGATTTCCCGGAAGAAGAATTGAAATCAATTTTAAAAATAATTATACAGTGGAATCGTTTTGGGAGGAGTTGGGCGAGATAATAAAAAATAAAAATAGCGGCTTGATTAGTTTTTGCCAAAAGGAAATTATTTCAGATGCTGCTAATAATTTTTTGAAAAAAAGTGGGGTTTTAGTGGAGATAGGAGCAGAAGAAACAATTATCTCAATCCTCGGGGAATCATTAAGATATTCAATCGCTTTTGATTGGGGTTTTGAAATTATCACAAGAGAAATCAAAAAGGTGACATCATTATCTAATGAGCAAGCGGAAGTCATAAAGGATTTATATTTAAAAGGAGGAATGAGTGAAAAAGCGAGTAAGTGGTTTGATAAGATTTTTTTGCAGGAAATAAAGATGCTTCAACAGGGGATTATATTATCCCTCACGACATTTAAGAGAGAAAAGATTGATGGAGAAATTTTTTTGGAGGGAGAAGATTCTTTTTTGAAAAAAATAGGTGGGGTGTTGCCAAAACTTTCTTGGGGTAGAAAGATTTTCCCTAAAAAGCCAAAAGTTTCTATTTATCCAAAGGATGATGTTTTTGGGGATTTGGGAATTGATATTGATGATGAGAAGGGGATGATGGATTATCTTGGTCTAGGAATGAGGATGGCTTTGGTTGATAGATTTGTTCCTACTCAAACCCATACAGAATTAAATAAGTCATTGCGAAGATTCATCCGCTGGTTTCAGTAGAAATGGTTTTTTCTTGTCATTCCCGCGAAGGCGGGAATCTCAATCCCACTACTATCATTCGCTTGCCATCTCTTTAGACCCCTGCCTTCGCAGGGGTGACAGAAGGTGCGAAAAACATGATGAGATGACAGATGAGAATAAGACATCATCTTTGCTAATCAAATTATATTGAAATAAGAAAGATATCTGATAGAATAGAAAAATGATAGTATTTAGTGGAATACAGCCAACAGGTGATATCCATATTGGAAATTACTTGGGGGCAATAAAGCAATGGAAAAAACTACAAGAGGATGATAATTTCTCTCGTCTTTTTTTCATTGTTGATTATCACTCCCTCACAGCCAATCCTGTTTCTGCAAAAGAAAAAAGAAATCAAATAGAGCAATTAGCCGTTGATTTATTAGCAGTAGGATTAGACCCAGAAAAATCAATATTAGCAATTCAATCGCACATCCCTGAAGTATTAGAATTAGCATGGATATTTAATTGCCTCACCCCAATGGGAGAATTAGAAAGAATGACTCAATTTAAGGATAAGAGTAAAAGGCAAGATATGGTTTCTAATGCCGGACTATTTACATACCCAATTCTACAAGCGGCCGATATATTGCTATATCAAGCAGAGATGGTGCCAGTAGGCGAAGACCAACTTCAGCATTTAGAATTAGCGAGGGAAACTGCTCGGAGATTTAATCGCCGATACGGAGAATTTTTCAAAGAGCCAAAGCAAAGAATCTCAAGAGTTCCAAAATTGATGAGTTTAAATAATCCATTGAAGAAAATGTCAAAATCAGACCTAAATTCATATATTGGAATTTTTGATGAGCCAGATGATATTAGAAAAAAAATAAGGTCAGCCGTCTCGGCGGATAATGATTTTTTAATAAAGAATGGTGTAGAAAAAATTTATATGGATTTCAATAATAATTCTTCTATTTGGAAGATGAAAAAAATTAAAAAAGAAGATATTGACAACTTATTGAGAAAAAATAAAGAAATAACGAAAGACAAGCAATTAGAAATCAGTAAAATGGAATCAGGGCTAGAAAATATTTTTAGACTTTTGGGAGAATTTAATAAAGAAAAATTTGATGAAATAACTTTTATATCTCCAAAAGAATTGGGATGGGGGGATATTCCATATATTGATTTGAAAAAATTGAAATATAAATATAGTGAGATAAAAAATATTTTAGCGGAATCAATTATAAATTATTTTGCTCCGATGAGAGAGAAGAGAAATGAATTGATGAGGGATAAGCAAGCAGTTATGAGAATATATGAAGAAGGAGCAGAGAAGGCAAGGGTTATTGCTCAAGAGACAATGAGAGAAGTAAGAAAATTAGTTGGCTTATCATAAGTTTTTAGAATAAAACCCCCCGCACCTTGCTTCCGCAAGGTGCGGGGGTTTTCTGTCTGATTATTGTTTTTCTAGTTATCTTTTTCTAAAAGAGATGAGAGGTATCTATCTTTTTTTATTGTTTTATAGATGGAGCTAAAATTGTTTTGTAAATTAGGATTAATCAATTCATCCTCTTTCCATTTATGTGACTGCCTATACATACTATTTATCAATCTCTTGAAAATTTTTTCTTCTGCTTCTGTTTTTTCGTTTATATCATCACTTAATTCATTCATTGCATATTTTAAATACTTGTGATTTATCTGTAAATAAAATATTGGCAAACCCCTTATTTCTTCAGAGGGAACAATTTTATTCCCCCCAAACTTTAATCCATATTTCAACTCGCCCCCTTCATCCTCCCTCATTTTTTTATTTAATTTCTTTCTTTTCTTTGATGGGCTTCCATCAGAACAAACCTCGTCAAGCGCCCCAACTATTTCATTTGTTTCTTTATTGATAATTATGTTGTCTATTCCATTATCAATATCATCAATCATTGATGTTCTTACTGTGACAAAATTTTCTCCTAAAAATTTATTAAATATTATTGTTTTTAATTTCTCAAATCTTTCCCCATCTTTTGTTTGTTCTTTTTCTTTTTCACTTCTCCTTTCATTTATTTTCTCATGCCCCCTCTTATATTCCTCAATCCTTCTTTCGTCAGCCATAATTTCACTCTGAGTATAGGCACCCCCCCTCTTATATTCCTCCAAATCCAATCGACAATCTTCATCAACAAAACTAATCCCCTTTGATTTTATCAACTCTTGGGTTTGTCTTAATTGCTCATCCAATAATTTTTCCCCCCTACTTTTTTCTTTTTCCCTGCCTTTCTCATCGCCCCCTACCTCAATTTCCCATGATTTCTTCCCAAATGGTGGGGGGTCATAACTAAATTTTTCTCTCCTCATATTTTTTAATATTTTATTTCTCAAAACTACTTTCCCAAATTTTTTTGGGTATTTCTAACATTGAATCCTTAAAGTCATCAACCCTCTCTCTAATGCCATCTTCTAATCTTTCTTCTCCTAAATCTCTTATTTGTATATCAATCTCATTTAAAAATTCTCTCATCAGTCTTTTCTCAAGCTCACTTTCTGAATTTATTGAAAAATTATTTATTCCATCTTCAATATCTTGGTCGCTTAATGATAGGTAGAAAATAGGAAGAGAGTGTATCTTGCCAGAAGGAACTATTTTTTTTGAATCCTCGTCTATTTTTATGCCATATTCTACCTTTGCCCCCCCCTCTACAACATTTTTTCTTCTAATCTCATCTCTTTTATCTTCCAGTGATGTTTCTCTTGCCTCATCAAAAGCAGAGACGATATTTCCTGTTTTTCTTTCTATTATTAAATTATCTACACCTTTGTGATAGTCATCTCTCTCACTTGTCCTCACGACAATAAATTGCCCTCCTAAATATTTATTGAATAATGCTGTTTTTATCGCCTCTAGCATCGCATTTTTTTCTTTCCCCCTAATCTCTCTCTCCTTTTTCCTCTCGTTTGACTCTCCCTCCATTCTCGCTTTAAAATTTTTCTTCATACTTTCAACATATTCCTTATCTTTCTCTATTTTTTTACTATTATAAATATTGGAATGACCTGACATATCAATTCTTAAATTATTTTCTTTTATTTTCAAACCACCCTCACTTTCTGACATTAATTCTCTTGCTTTTTGAGAAAAAAACTTAGAAATTGCTTCTATTCCTCTTGGCTCCCTCTTTTCAAATTTTCCATTTTCAATACCCATTTTTGTTAAATATTTATTTTGCGGTTTTTTGATAAACTATATTTCCGCGAACGATAGAACTTATTGATAATTATATTTATTAACCATGTAATAGCAACTATTAGCACAAAATACAAAATACTTCTCGTGGTAAATTGAGGAACTTCTTCTTGTGTGAGATATCCAATAATTCCAGAGATAACCCCAATGCTAGTTATTAATTGCAATGATTCAATTCCCCGAGTGGCACTTTGACTCTTGATTTCCACAACATTATCAATTGCCGTTTGTAAATAATTATCAGTCATTTTCCAAATTTTTTGAAGATATTTCAACGTATCAAGTGTCCCATCAAATTTAAATCCAAAATAATTTTTAACTTTTTCAGTCAAATTAAGATATTCAGCCATATTTTTTCGGCTGGTAATAAATATATCCATTTGATCAATTCTATTATTTATAACATTAACAATTCTTTGGTAATTATCAAGTTGATTTCTTATATCATCTACCTCTGTCCCGCGAATCTTCTTCTTGCTCTTAATTTCAGAAATATCCTCCCAAATTTTACGATGGAGGTTTAGATATGCTCTGAGTTGATATTGAAACTCTGATAAAAATACTTGAATTTCTGCCAAATCATTTGCCACTTTCTCATTCTCGCCACCCTCTTTCATCACGATGAGATGACCAAAATTAGTGTTGTAATTTAATAAATTTGAATCGCCCGTCTTTTCTATTGGTTGCCCCATCTCTTCGGGAATTAATATATTTTCCGGAGATTGCGAGGTTGTCAAAAAAACAGATGGGTGAATTCTTGATTCTGTTAATTTATTTGTTGTCGGAGCACCTAAAGAAAATATAAATGAAATGGCGAGATTAAGTCGGTCGTTGTAATAATCCATCAATATCTTTTTAGCAGAAATTGGGTTGCCTGATTCTATTTCCAATAAGTAAAGTCCGTCCTCAAAATATTTTATATTTATATTTTCCGTTGTCTTTGCCTCAACGAAGTCAAAATAATCACTTCCTTTTTTTACTTCTTTTATTTTCAATGCCCGCCAATATTTCTTTAAGTCGTCTCTATTCAAATTTAATTCCGTCTCACCCAATTTAAAAAATTCGTATATTTCTTTCAAGTGAAGAGAGGTTCTTTGACTCCATCCGCCATATATGATTTTATATTTTTGCCCGCTATTTCTAATTTCCATATATTTTTAGTATATAATAAATTAAATATCTGTCAAAGTTTTATTTACTTTTTATTTTTATATATTTTGTTGTATAATTATATTAATAATATGAAATATAAATATACTGCAAGAAATGAATCGGGCGAAGTTCAGGCAGGTGTCGTTGAGGCAGCTAGCCGAGATTTAGCCATTAAAATCTTGCAGGATAATAAATTATATATCTTATCATTAGAATCCGCTGAGAAAAAAGGTTTTTTGGAGGGAATATTTCCATTTTTAAGAAAGGCAAAAACAAAGGATATAATGATTTTCACAAGACAATTAAGCACTCTTGTTGGTGCCGAGGTTTCAATTTCTGAAGCATTAAGAACACTTCATAAGCAATTAACAAGTCCCGTCTTAAAGGATGCAGTCTTTGATGTTTATACTGATGTGGATGGCGGATTGTATTTATCACAAGCACTCGCTAAGCATGAAAACATATTTTCAGAATTCTTTGTGAATATGATTCGTTCAGCCGAGGCATCAGGTCAATTAGAAGAGACATTGAATTTCTTAGCAGATTATTTAGAAAGAGAAAATCAATTAAGAAATAAGATAAGAAATGCAATGATTTATCCTGTTTTTGTTGTTGTTGTTTTTGTCGTCGTCATCGCAGTTGTCTTAACGGTGGTTATTCCTCAGCTTCGCTCTATATTCACCGAAACAGATGTTAAATTGCCGTGGATAACAAAAGTCCTCTTGTCTCTTGGCGACATTGCGACATCGTGGGGATGGATTATTCTTATCATATTAGCAGCAATAATATATTTTGCTGTGAGATATTTCAGATCAAGGGAAGGCAGGGCGGTTTGGGATGAGTTGATATTGGGCATTCCAGTTGTTGGCGAATTATCAAAAAGAATTGCTATCACAAGATTTGCAACCGCGACAAATGTTTTGATGAGGGGAGGAATTCCGATTGCCAACTCACTTGAAATATCCGGTAGAGTTGTGACAAATAATCTTTATCGCAGAATTTTGGATGAGTCAGCTGATAATATCAGAAAAGGGGGAAGTATTTCATCAAGTTTTGCAAAATATCCTGAATATTTTCCTCCATTGGTAGTTCAAATGATTTCTGTTGGCGAAACATCAGGAAAGTTGGAGGATCTTTTAGATAAGATTTCTGCTTTCTATAATGAGGAGGTTCAAGCTGCTATCACTGGTGTTGTGGAATTGATACAGCCGGCATTGATTGTATTTTTGGGTCTTTTCATCGGTCTCTTCATCGCCGCCGTCCTCATCCCAATATATAATCTCGCACAGGTATTTTAATTTTTGATTATTGAATTATTATGATAAAATATAATTGTGTTGTATAATTATTAATAATAAATTATATATTTTGGGTTAAGAAAAAATCAATATCCCTCCCCGCCGAAGGCGGGGGGGATAGAGTGATTACTATCTTACAATTCAAATTATATAAAAATAAAAATATGAAAAAAATACAAACAAAAAATACAAACAAAAAGGGATTTACATTATTGGAATTGCTTATCGTAGTCGCTATTATCGGACTATTGGCATCTCTAATACTAGTTGGGTTGGCATCATTTAGGACAAGAGGAAGGGATGCCCGGAGGGTTGCTGACTTGAAACAAGTCCAAAATGGATTAGAGGTTTATTATACAAAGAATTTAGAATATCCTTGCAATGCATATTCTGGCGACTTAAGTAGTTGGTCAAATCTAACAAGCGAACTCACAACAAGTGGTATTGGCATTAGGCAAGTTCCACAAGATCCATTAGGAGAATCGCATTCTTATGGATATGCCACACCATCATCAAGTGATTGCCAAAGCTATGTTTTGAGGGCCCAATTAGAAGATTTAGGAAATAATATTTTAGTTAATGATATTGATGATACCGATATTTATGGAGTTGATTGCAGTGATGAAGATAATGGATATTATTGTGTTCAGTTTTAGTTGAGATGATTAACAATCCTGCCACCATCTGCAGGTGGCAGGATTTTGATTATAGCACCATCAATTATCCCCCCTCGCCCTACGGCGAGGGGGGATCGTATCACCTCAATAATCGCTAATTCAAAGCACTGATGTGGAATATTACGATATCCCCCCTCGCCTACGGCGAGGGGGGATATCTCATCATTTCAAAATTACTAATTCAAAGTGCCGAGAGACTTTGAATTATAATTGCTTATTTATTATAATAATGGTATAAAAATATTAAGGAAATAAAAATTAGAAGCACACACCTCCTCCCCGCTTCGCGGGGAGGAGGTGTGATGGTATTTTTTAAAACATGGCTCTTAATAGGACCCGCCTTCGTTAAAACTTCGGCGGGCGAAGGAAAAATATGACAACATATATATCAAAGGAAAAATTTGAACAATTAAAAAAGGAATTGGAAGAAAGAAAAATTAAGATAAGGGCGGATATTGGCGAGAGATTAAGGATAGCCAAAGAACTTGGTGACTTGTCAGAAAATGCCGATTATTCAGCTGCCAAAGAAGACTTAGCGATGAATGAAAAGAGAATATCAGAATTAGCAAATATCTTAAAATCAGCTAAAATTATGGATGGCAGTGGTGAAAAATGCTCGTCCGTGAGTATTGGATGTAAAATAAAGGCAAAGACAGAGAAGGGTGAAATAAAAAATTTCACTATTGTTGGTGCTCATGATGGCGACCCATCAAAAAATTTAATTTCAAACACCTCTCCATTAGGACAGGCATTTATTGGTAGGTCAGCCGGCGAAGAGATTGAGTTTGAGTTGCCGAACGGCGACAAGAGAAAGTATCAGATTTTAGAGGTTAATTAGTTTTTTGGTTGTAAAAAAACAACTCAATATCCCTCCCGCCCCCTCGGGGCGGGAGGGATATAATCAAATATTTAATATGAAGAAAAAGGCTAATGATGAGCGGGAAGATCGCTTAGTAAAATTAAAAAAAATGAGGGAGGTGGGGATTAATCCCTATCCCTCAAAAACAAATCGCAATATTATTATTGGCGATATTTTAAGTGATTTTGAAAAATTAGAAAAAGAAGAAGAAAGATTTATTTTGGCAGGCAGAATAAGAAGTCGGAGAGAACATGGTGGCCTAACCTTTGCCCAAATAGAAGATGGGAGTGGCAGAATTCAAATAGCATTTTTTAAAGATGAATTAGAGAATGGCGATTATAATCTTCTTGGAGATTTTGTTGATGTTGGAGATTTTTTGGAAGTTGAGGGAATTTGTTTTAAAACAAAAAAAGGTGAGCCAACAATTCGCACAAGAAAGTGGAAAATATTATCAAAAGCAATTAGACCCCTCCCTGATAAGTGGTGCGGACTTATTGACCCAGAGGAACGGCTCAGAAAAAGATATTTAGATATTTTGTGCAACCCAGATGTTAAAGATATGATTTATAAGAAGGCAAAATTCTGGGATTCTGTGAGAAATTTTTTAAAAGAAAGGGGGTTTTTAGAAGTAGAGACACCTATTTTAGAAGTAAATACAGGTGGAGCTGATGCCAGGCCATTCATCACTCATCATAATGCCTTAGATATGAATTTATATTTAAGAATATCAATGGGTGAGCTTTGGCAGAAAAGATTAATAGTTGCTGGTTTTGAAAAAATATTTGAATTAGGGAGGCAGTTTAGAAATGAAGGAATGGATGCTGAACATCTTCAAGATTATACCCAAATGGAATTTTATTGGGCTTATTCTGATGACGAGAAAGGAATGGAGTTGGTGGAAGAAATGTATAAATATGTCGCAATGGAAACATTTGGAAAATTAAAATTCAAAATTAAGGATTTTGATATTGATTTAGGTAAAAAATGGGAGAGGTATGATTTTGTTGGGATTATATTAGAAAAAACTGGAATTGATGTTTTAAACACTAATAAAAAAGAGGTTGAAAAAAAATTAGTTGAGTTAAATATCAAGTATGATAAAAAGGGATTTAATTTAAATAGAGCAATAGATAACCTTTGGAAATATTGTCGCCGACAAATTGCTGGTCCGGGATTTTTAATAAATACACCTATTATCATTTCCCCGTTAGCAAAAAGAAATGAGAATAATCAAATGATTTCGCAAAAATTTCAAGTAATTATTGCTGGTAGTGAGTTGGGTAATGGTTATAGTGAGTTGAATGACCCCATAGATCAAAAAGGGAGATTTGAGGAGCAACAAAAAATGAGAGATGCTGGCGATGAGGAGGCACAAATGTTTGATGAGGATTTTATTGAGGCGATAGAGTATGGTATGCCGCCGACTTGTGGATTTGGAATGTCTGAGAGATTTTTTAGTTTTTTAATGGATAAGCCGATGAGGGAAACACAAATTTTTCCCCTAATGAGGCCAAAAAAATAATTTTGTGTTTATAAAATTATCTTAAAATAAAAAAGTGGTTTGTATCCATTACAAGAGAGATTATCTCTTTGGATACAAACCATTTTAATTAATTTATTAATTTTTATCTCTATTTCTGATGAAATAGATTAAAATTATAAATAATGAAATTAAAATTACAACTAAAACAATGATTATAATTATCCACATATCACTACTATCTTTCAATTCTTTTTCTTGCTTGCAAAGAAAATTATAAAAAAAATCTTCTTTGGTGTTATTAGTTTTATTGATGTTATTAGTGTTGTTTAGTTCTTTATCATCAACCCCCTCCCATTCCTTTTCTTGTTCCTGTATCCCTACTTCTTCTCCCACTTTGTTTGTTGAATTATCAAATTGACATTGTTCAATTTCTGTTATTATGAATGATAAAATTACCACACATATTAAATAAATCAACCATTTAAAAAAGTTGTTTTTCATTTTAACACCTCCGCTATTAAACTACTACAAAACAAATAAAAAGTCAAGGGGTGAGTGGAGGAAAAACTAACTTCCGCTTCGGATAGGCATTACCATATAGAAATATGAATTATCCTTTGGTGACCTTATAACAACTGGCTCCGATTCACTATTAAGACCAATAGATAATTCCTTATCATCAATAATCCTTAATCCATCTAATAAATATCTCCAATTCAAAACCAAATTCTGATTATCACCAGAAACACCCACCTTTATTTTAGAGACATTCTCACCAATCACAGCATCATTCCCAGAAACCTCAATCAATCCATCATCACTATCACTCCTTAATTTAATGTCATTAATCTTACCAACAAAGACAGAAGCCAATTTCACAGCATCAATCAACTCATCTCTATTTATAGTGGTAGATGTTTGATGATTCTCAGGAATCCTTTCCTTATATTCAGGAAAATTACCCTCAACAATTCTTGAAATAAGTTCAGCATCACCAAAATCAAAAAGAATTTGATGATTGTTAACAAAAATTTTAACATTTGAACTAATATCTAAAAGTTTTATAACTTCCTGAATTGTCTTCAATGGAATAATAACCCTCAAACTATCAATATTTGATTTAAATTGATCGCTCTTTATTATTTTTTCTGCCAAACGAAATCCATCAGTCGCAGTGATTCTAAACTCACCACCCTCAATCCAAAAAAGAACCCCATTTAATTCAGGCCTCCTACCAGCAGGAGCGGCCGCAATAGATGTATTTATAAGTGCAGCTTTTAGATAAGCACTTTTTATTTCAATACTATCATCCGCTTCAACCTTGGGGATGATAGGAAAATCAGACTCCTTTAATCCGGAAATTGTATTAAATGAATTACCTGTATTAATCTTTATTTTCTGCCCCTCTGTTGTTATACTCAACTTACTTTCAGAGATATTATTCAATACAGAGCCAAGAACTGATGATGGAATAGTTATTCCACCCTCCTCCTCTATTTTTCCATTGATAAAATAATTTATACCCATCTCCAAATCAGTGGCAGATATTCTAATTCTATTATCCTCTGTTTTAACTAATATATTTTTTAATATTGGCAAAACAGAACCACTTCCAGTCGCCCTTTCCACACTACCAATCGCCTTTTTTAAATTTTCTTTTATTATTGTTATTTTCATATTTTTGTTTTTATTACAACTTCTTATCCCCAAACTTATTCTACTAAATTTAATTAATATATATAGATAGTAGTAGCAGTAGGGGAATCATTTTAAGCCAATAACTCTCGTAGAAACCCTTTATTTAAGATAAATTTTCTTTGGATAACCTTTGGAAAAGATATGAATATCATCTGATTAACCTTTTGATTTCATGTGAAAAAATATTTTTAATTTTATTTTCCAGCCCCATTATTATATACCCTATCTTTTATCATATTTATCTCTTGCGATAATGATTTGTCATTTATTATATCCCTTGATATTTTCTTACAAGCATGAAGAACGGTTGTATGGTCTCTTCCTCCTAATTTTTGAGCGATAGTAGGAAATGAATACTTTAAATCTTCTCTTAATAAATACATTACTATTTGTCTTGGCTTAACTAATTCCTTTTTTCTTGAATGACTTAATAATTCTTTTTCTGAAATATTATAAAATTCTGCTGATTTTCTTATTATTGTATCCACTGAGACTAATCTTATCTTTTGAATATTTATTTCTTCTAATATTTTTTTACACACATTTAACACAGGCGGCACTTTCCTTATTTTTAATATTCCAATCAATCTTGATAATGCTCCTTCCAACTCTCTCACATTATGAGGAAACATCCTTGCAACCTCTTCTATTATATCATTTCCTAAATCAATTTCATTCTTTTGATTTATTAACTTATTCTTTAAAATTGCTATTCTTGTTTCAAAATCGGGGTATGTGATGTCTGCCACCATTCCACCCTCAAATCTTGATTTTATTCTTTCTTCTAAATTTGCCAATAAATAAGGGGATCTATCGGACGAGATGATTATTTGTTTATTTTCTTGATAAAGGGTGTTGAATGTATGAAAAAATTCTTCCTGTGTTTTTTCCTTTCCGCTAATAAATTGAATATCATCAACTATCAAAACATCCACTTTCCTATATTTATTTTTAAAATCAGTCATTTTGTTTGTTCTTATGCTTTCAATCGTCTCATTTACAAACATTTCTGCGCTTAAATATTTTATACTATATTTATTTTTACTTACTGCCTTTATTTTATTTCCAACTCCTTGGATAAGGTGTGTTTTTCCTAATCCAACTCCTCCATATATAAATAATGGGTTATATTTTTTTCCCGGACCATCAATTACGGCCATAGCAGCTGAATATGCTAATTCATTATTTGGTCCCACTATAAAATTATCCAATAAGTATTTTGAATTTAAACCTGTTTTTAAATCTATTGAGTATTCTGATAAGTCTAATGATTTTGTCTCTTCTAATTTTTCTCTATTTCTTGATGTGAAAATGCTTTTTTTAGATGGTTGTTTGTCTAATTGATGGATTTGGTATTCTAAACTTTTTATTTCTGGACTGAAATTTCTTATTATTTTTAATATTGTTTTATGGTATTTATTTGATACCCATTCTTTTGCGAATACACTTTCTACTCCGATGATTAATTCATCATCTTTTTGATCTAATATTATTGTATTTTTTAACCATGTTTGAAAATTAGGCTTGGATATTTCAAGCTCTAATTCACCCAACACTAATTTCCAAAGTTCATTTAATTCCATAATAATTTATATATTTTATAATTATACTCCGTCCCAAGAAAAAAGTAAGTATTGACTTTTTTTAATCTTGTGTTATTATTTATTATAGGAGGATATCATGAAAAAAAGCGAAAAACAAAACAAAATCAATGGATTTTTAGGATGGTTTTTGATGATTATTGGATTATTGGTTATTAGTTACCATTTTATAATAAAGGAATTATATGATTTTTTAAACAAAATTAGTCAAACCAAAGATTCGGTAATTGTTTTAATAACGATAATTATTGGTATTTCAATTTTTTTTATTGGTTTGGATTTTAAACTCAAATCAAAAAATAATTAATAGATCATTGGCCATCATTTATTCAACCCCCCCACCCATTATCTAAGTGGTGGGGCTGTTTTTTTATTGATTTTTCAACAACCAAAAACAATAATCCACAACTTATTCCAAACAATAAAGATATTCACACATCAATTAAATAATTCAATAATTTCAAATAAAAATCGGTATTATCATACATATAATAATACAAAACCAACAAATTTACCAAACATCAATTCAGTGGATTTGCTGTGGATAAGTCTTTCAAAAAAACATAAATCACTCTTTTGTCAAATCTATGATAAAAAATAAGAAATCGGTATTAAATCACCATAATCAAATAAATTAGTCAAGTTTTGGGATTTTGGGTGTGATAGAATGGCAGATATTATGCGATTAAAATCATTGGAAATAATAGGATTCAAATCTTTTGCTAATAAAACAAAACTTCTCTTTCCATCAAACTCAACAGCAGTTGTCGGACCAAATGGAAGCGGAAAATCAAATGTCGCCGATGCCATAAGATGGGCATTAGGCGAGAGAGACTTTAGAGGATTAAGAGTATCAAAATCAGAAGATATAATATTTGGAGGGACACCAAAAAAATCAAGATTATCATTGGCAGAGGTAGAATTATCATTAGACAATTCCTCAAAGGAATTGGATTTTGATTTTGACGAAATAATAATCACAAGAAAAATAAATAGAGCGGGCGAATCAGTCTATAAAATAAATAAATCACCAGTGCGACTTAAAGATATAATAGAATTATTAGCAAAAGCCAAAATCGGATATTCGGGAATCAGCATCGTCAATCAAGGCTCTGCAGATGCCATTCTTTCCGCCTCACCAAAAGAAAGAAGATTGATGATTGAGGAAAATCTTGGACTAAAAGAATTTCAGTTAAAAAAAGAATCAGCCAAAAGAAAAATAATTTCTACCAGTGAAAATTTAGAGCAAACAAGATTATTAATTGATGAAATATTACCTCATTTGAGATCATTGAGAAGGCAAGTAGGTAGATGGGAAAAGAGAGAGGATATTATAAATAAATTAGCAGGCTTAGAAAAATCATATTTCAGCACCCAATTTCAAGGGATATTTTTGGACAAAGAAAAAATAGAAAAAGATTTCGCCGAAACAAAGAAATATTTTGATGAAATGAAAAAGGAAGAAGAATTATTGGAGGAAAAATTTAAGGAATTAGAAAAAAATAAGCCAGACTTTTCGCAAGAGTTTGGCGATCTAAGAAAGAAAAGGGGAGAGATAGAAAAAGAAAAAGGGGAGATATTAAGGAGGGTAGGTCATTTAGAGGGTCAATTAGAAGGATTGAAAAGATTGCCCGAAAAAGTTGAGAGTAGTAGTGATGATTATGATTTCCCATTCTCTTTTGGCGAATTAAAAAAAATATTAGAAAGAATAAAACAATTATTAGAAAAATCATTAGCAGGGGATAATTTAGAAAAATTCAGGGATGAATTTAATGAGATATTTTCTCAAATAAATAAAAAGCAGGAAAAAAATAAAGAAGAAGATAAGCCACAAGAAAATAAAAAAGAAAGTGAAAAAGAGAAATCGTATATTTTAGAATTAGAGAAAAATAAGGATGAGTTGTTAGACTCAATTAAAAAATTAGATGAAAAAGAAGAAAAAATAAATTCAGAAATGGTTTCTCTGAGAGAAAAGGATGAATTGGCAGGAAGAGAATTTCGTGAAGTATTGAATAAATTAGAGCAGAAGAGAAGGGAGATAAGTAATTGGCGGGAAAAAATCAATTCACTTGAAATTAAAAAAGAAAGAATATCTATCCGCCAAAATGATTTAGAGGAAAAGATAAGAGAATTGGGATTGAATAGAGATAGATTTTCTGAAGATGAATTAAAAAATTTTACTCCTGATAAAGAAATTGATGTTAATCAGGTGGAGGGTAGCATTTTTCGTCTTCGCAGAGAACTTTCTTCAATTGGAGAGGTTGATGAATTATTGGTAGCGGAAGCAAAAGAGACAGAGGAGAGGCATAATTTCTTATCGACCGAATTAGACGATTTAGAAAAAGCAAAAATTGATTTAGAGGCGATGGAAAAAGAATTAAGTGAGAAAATTGATAAATTATTTTCCTCTACATTAAAAAATATCAATGATGAATTTAATAAATACTTTAGATTGATGTTTGGTGGTGGCAGGGCGAGATTGGGCATTGTTTCTATATTAAAAAAAATAAAGAAGAGTGATGATTCTGAAAAAGAAGATGAGTTGCCATCTGAATCTGATAGCGATGACTTATCAGTAGGAGAAACGGGAATTGAATTTTATTTGGAGTTGCCAAAGAAAAAAGTTAATAGTTTGGAAGTCTTATCAGGCGGAGAAAGAACACTTGTTTCAATTGCTGCTCTATTTGCTATTGTCTCGGCCGTGAAGCCACCATTTGTTGTTTTGGATGAGGTTGATGCTGCATTAGATGAGGCGAATGCTAAAAAAGTTGCTAAGATTTTGGAGGAGTTATCAAAAGAAACTCAATTTATTATCATCACTCACAATAGAGCAACGATGGAATCCGCTGAGGCACTTTATGGAGTAACAATGACTGATGAGGGTGTCTCAAAAGCAGTCTCATTGAGATTAGAGTAATTTTTTAATTTAGGATTTTTTGAAATAAAAAATGGGCAAAGGTTTTTGTGACAACCTTTGCCCGTCGTTGTTTGATTTCAATTTTTTGTATATGTATAGGGGAAGCATTTCTTAAACATTTTTTCTAAATCAGTCTTTTTTTTAATTTTTTTCAAAAGTTCTTTCACCGTATCGCGAACTTTTGAATTTTCTGATTTTAGAAAACTGATTAAGGTTTCAGGATTCAGTTTTTTAGACGGAATCTTTAAGAGAAGTCTTCTTGCCTTATCTTGAATACCCGAATTGCTTGACTCTAGAAAACTGATTAAAGTTTCAATATCCAGTTTTTCAGGAAAATGGATTAGGAGAAGTTCTCTCATCATATCGCAGATTCTTGCATTATCTGATTTTAGAAAACTGATTAAAGTTTCAACATCCAGTTTTTCAGATGGAATCTTTAAGAGAAGCCCTCTTGCCTTATCCTGAATGCCCGAATTGCTTGACTCTAGAAAACTGATTAAAGTTTCAACATCCAGTTTTTCAGGGAAATTATTTAAAAGAATACACCTAGTTTTATCGCGAACATCCGAATCATCTGATTTTAGAAAACTGATTAAGGTTTCAATATCCAGTTTTTCAGGGAAATGGTTTAAAAGAATCTCCTTAACTACATCACAAACATTTGAATCGTTTAACTTTATAAAATTGATTAATTTCTCAGGATCAAGTTTTTTAGGCGGGACTTTTAAAAGGAGTTCCTCTGTTATGCCGAAAACTATTAAATAACTCGATTTTAGAAAATTGATTAATTTCTCAGGATCAAGTTTTTTAGGCGGGATCTTTTTAATAATTTCCACTGCCTTATCAAGAACATCTGAATCGCTTGATTCTTCTAGAAAACTGATTAAGGTTTCAAGACCAAGTTTTTCAGGAAAATGGTTTGAAAGAAGTACTCTGATATTGTTGCAAACTCTTTGATTACTTGATTTAAGATGATTAATCAAAGTTTCAAAATTAAGTTTTTTAACTACTTTATGAATGAGATGTCTCGCCATAACATAAATTCCTGAATTATCCGATTCTAGGAATCCAATCAAAACCTCACAATCAAGATTATTAACTGGTATTTTTGAAAGAAGTTCTCTCATCATATCGCAGATTCTTGCATTGTCTGATTTTAGAAAACTGATTAAGGTTTCAGGATTCAGTTCTTTAGACGGAATTTTTAACAGAAGCCCACTTGCCTTATCGCGAATATTCGAATCGTTTGATTCTATAAAACTGATTAAGGTTTCAATATTCAGTTTTTCAGGGAAATGGATTAGGAGAAGTTCTCTCATCATATCGCAGATTATTAGGTTGTCCGATTCTAGGAACCCAATCAAAACTTCACAATCGAGATTATTAACTGGTATTTTTGAAAGAAGTTCTTTCACCATATCGCGTATTATTGGGTTATCCGATTCTAGGAACCCAATCAAAACTTCACAATCGAGATTATTAACTGGTATTTTTAATGATAGTTCTTTCGCCTCAAAACAATTGTCCTTATTAACTGCTTCAAGAAATTTTTTCAATGCCTCTTTATTGGTCATAATAACACCTCCTATTTTTGTTTGTATCATCGGGGTATTTGTTCCCCCAAACCTAACATTAGATTATCATAATCAAATAAATTAGTCAAGTTTAGGTATTGGGGGTGTGATAAAATAGCAAAGTAAGGGAAAATTATTTTATTTCATAAATGAAAATATAATAAATTTATTATGTTGAAATTAGCAACGGCATTTAGTGGAATCGGGGCAATAGAGCATGCTTTAAAGAGGATGAAGGTTGAGCACAAGTTGATTTTTGCTTGCGACAACGATCCACATGTAAAAAAAAGTTTTTTCGCCAATTATGACATCGATGATTCTCGTTGGTTTGATTTGGTTCAGGATATAGATGGCAAGAAGTTTAAAGGTAAGATTGATTTATTTGTTGGCGGAACACCCTGTCAGTCATTTTCAATGGTGGGGAAAAGACGAGGGTTTAAAGATTCTCGAGGCACTTTGTTTTATGAATTTGCTAGGCTTATTGATGAGATAAGACCGAAGATATTCATTTTTGAAAATGTAAAGGGATTATTAAGTCATGATAGTGGGAATACATGGGGTGCTATTGAAAAAAAATTTAAAGAATTAGGCTATAATTATTTTCATAAGATATTAAATGCGAAAGATTATGGGATACCACAAAATAGAGAACGTCTTTTTGTGGTTGGATTTAGGAATAAAAAAAATTTTAAATTTCCAGACCCTGTTGAATTGAAGATTGATATGCATGATTTATTAGAGGATGCTATTGAAAATAAATATTATCTTCCGGAAAAGGGAATAAAATTTGTGACTAGCCAAAAAAATTTAGATAAAAAATACACACAAATTAACGGGCAGATTGCGCTTTGCCAAAAAGCAAATCAGCAATTTAATTGGCATGGTGATTTTGTTTTTGAGCCGACTGGACGAGTAGATGAAAAATATTTTTTATCAAATAAGGTTGAGAGATATGTTTTATCAAGCGGAACAAAAAATTTTCATAGTAAGCCCGAAACAGATCTTGCTGTTGCTCGCCCACTTCTTGCGACAATGGCAAAGATGCATCGTGCTGGGGTAGATAATTATATAACAAGAAAAAGCAAAATAAGAAAATTAACTCCTCGTGAGTGCTTACGATTGATGGGTTTTGATGATAGATTCAAAATTGTTGTGAGCGACACTCAGATGTATAAACAAGCGGGCAATAGTATTGTCGTTAATGTTTTTATGGCTATTTTAAGAAGCATGGGTATTAAATAATTATATTATTTATGAATATGGCTGATGACACAAAAAATTTAATAGAGATTGATAATGAAATATTTGAAGTAATTGATGAGATTGATAATATCCCAATCGTTGATTCGTTTGTTAAGAAAAATAAAATTGGTCGTGGTAGTGGTGAGGCTCGTTTGTATGTTGGGTCTCAAAAGACTATGGATTTCGATGATTTTTTCAATGATTTTAAAAGTGAGGGGTTTTTCTTAAAAAAAGATTTAGAAAATTATCTTAATGACTCAAAATTTGAATATGAACAGCAGGAGCAGAAATATCAAAAAGATATATCAGGTGACTGGCGGGGTTATTATTCTGAACTTCAAAATTTATCAAATAGAGAATATTTTTCTTTTGAAAGGGCTATTGGCGAAAAAGATAAATCGCGATATTTTATTCGTTCATATGATGATATTTTCAGGGAATATTTCAGAAATATTATGCTCCCAATTATTTCTAATGTCTCAATTTTAAAGATAAAAAATACCAGCAATAATATTTATTTTCTTTTTAGACCATTATTAAGTTATTCATTTAATCCATATTACCATCCGGCAAAAGAAAGGCAGATTGAAAAATCTATTGAAGAAAAAAAATTGTCAAAACAAGAAAAAGAGCAATTGGTTAAGGCAAGAATTGGGCAGGGTGGATATAGGCAAAGATTACTTGAAGAGTCTTCGGAGTGCATTATTACAAGAGTTAATGATGAGCGAATTCTTATGGCGAGTCATATTAAGCCATGGAGTGTATCAAGCGATAAGGAAAAAATTGATCATAATAATGGAATTATTTTAACTCCTACCTATGACAAACTTTTTGATCAAGGATTTATTACATTTGAAAATGATGGGTCTATTTTAATTTCCCCATATATTTCACCTCTCAACATAAAGAAATTAAATTTGGCACATGGTAAAAAATTTGTTATTCCTCAAATTGAAAAAAGAAGAGGATATCTCAAGTATCATCGCGAGCATATTTTCAAAAAATAATTAGATTTATATTTTAAATACATTATATTTTTTAGTAAATTTTTAAAAGTAGTATATAGATTAGATACAAAAAGCAGGCGGGAATATTCGCCTGCTTTTTGGTGTTCATCTCACCATCAATTCATTAAATTATAAACTGAATTAACTAAAAAACTTTTCCAATTCTAATTGATCGAAGCCGACCATTATTTCTCCCGTTGGCATTTCTATTACCGGCACACCCATTTGTCCTGTTTTCTGAATCATCTCTTGAGCCATTTCAGGATTTTGGGAAATATCTATTTTCTCGAAATCAACTCCTTTGCCCCTAAGAAATTCCTCAGCTAAAATACAATATTGACAACCGGGAGATGAATATAATTTTATTTTTTTGTCAGCCATAATATTATGATTAAGCAAGTGCTATTCGCCTAATAAATTATTAATTTCCGACTGAAAGACATCAAATGGCTGAATTCCAACAATAAGCACTCCATTGGAAATTGGGATAACAGGGCTTGTGCTAATTCCATCCAAAACCTTTTTTAACTCATCATAAACATATTTTGGACTGGCTGAGAAAGCATCTCCCTTCACGACAACTGTAATGGGAGTAGCTAGCATACTCATTTCTCTTCCTTCTTTTGTCTTATCAATGACAACTTGATTATATTTTCCCTCATCTAAACACTTTGAAAATTCTTGTCCACTCAGACCTAAATTATTGATTTCTTCTACCAAAACTTCTTTTGTTGGTGCTTCTCCGTCGGAGTATTCTTTTCCAAATACGAAATCATGTATTTCCCAAAAAACATCCTGCTCTCCGGCACACCAAACTGAGTTTGATAAGAATAGACTATCTTCATGATATGCTAAATCTCGGAACACTGATTTCACTTTTCCTCCTTCTATAAAAGAACTTAATATTAGTGGTCTTATTTGGCTATGAAATGCAGCACATGCTGGGCATTCATAATCGCTAAACTCAAACATTGTTATCTCTGCATTTTCATTTCCCAAGATGTAATCGCCTTCAGCGATAGAAATTGATTTTTCATCTTCTGAAATGCCGGTGCTATTATCATCAGCGGGCTTTCCGCTTGTATAGAGAACCGCGAATGCGATTATCACAGCCGCTAATACTATTGAGATGGGCAAGAAATAATCTTTTTTTGATTTTGTCTCATTTTCCATATTTTTCTTTGCCTCGCCGAAGCATTGGCGAAGGCGGGCATTGCCCTGCCGAAGCATTGGCGAAGGCGGGCATTGCCCTGCCGAAGCATTGGCGAAGGCGGGTTATTATTTATTTACGACAATTATATTTTAATTTATAAGCCAATTAAAAGCAAATCAAAATACACCCCCGCCCTCTTGCGGGCGGGGGTGTATGGTCTCTTACAAAGCAAATTGCTGGTATTGTTTTTTTATAATAATCGGTTAGAATATATAGGATATTGACAATGATAATATTTTAATTAAGATACTTATACCTTTGAATTACAAAATAATCTATTTTTAGATATCTCCTTTATTTCGTGATTTAGGGATTATACTTAATTTAAGTTGGGAGAAGATGATATGATTATCAATTATCTCATAACTAAATAATTGAGTTGTCAAATATAAATAGTCGTCTTATTAATTATTAATGTTTTGATTGAAGGAGAGCGGGATTATAGCGACTTTAATCAAAAAAAGAAAAATGGCAGAGAAAGCAAAATTCGACCGAAGCAAGCCCCATGTTAATATTGGAACCATTGGACATGTTGACCATGGAAAAACAACTTTGACAGCGGCTATAATGCACGGTCTCAAATTAAAAGGTCTTATTGAAAAAGCTAGTGCAGTAGAACAGATTGATAATGCTCCTGAGGAAAAGGAGAGGGGTATTACTATTGCCTTGAGTCATCAAGAATATATGACAGAAAATAGGCATTATGCCCATATTGATGCTCCTGGTCATGCTGACTATATTAAGAATATGATTACTGGTGCCGCTCAAATGGATGGAGCAATATTGGTTGTTTCAGCGGCCGATGGAGCAATGCCACAGACAAGAGAGCACATTCTTTTGGCTAGACAAGTTGGCGTTCCAAGGATTATAGTTTTCTTAAACAAGGTTGATCAAGTGAGTGATAATGACTTGATTGAAATTGTGGAAACAGAAATTAGAGAACTATTATCAAAATATGAGTTCCCAGGCGATGAAGTGCCCGTGATAAAGGGTTCCGCCCTAAAGGCATTAGAAGCAACATCATCTGACGATGAGGCATTAAAGCCAATTTATGAATTGGTTGATGCAATGGATAGTTATATCCCAGAACCTAAGAGGGATATTGATAAGCCATTCTTGATGCCTATTGAGGATGTATTCACAATTGAAGGTCGTGGAACTGTTGCAACTGGTAGGGTTGAAAGGGGTATTGTTAAAGTTGGTGAAGAAGTAGAAATTGTTGGAATCAGAGATACTCAAAAGACCACCGTTACTGGAGTAGAAATGTTTAACAAAACACTTGATGAAGGAAGAGCGGGAGATAATGTTGGAATATTGATTAGAGGTCTCAAGAAGGAGGATATTGAGAGAGGGCAGGTTATTGCTGCTCCGGGTAGTATCACTCCACACACAGAGTTTGAGTGTGAGGTTTATATTCTAACCAAAGAGGAGGGCGGTAGGCATACCCCATTCTTCAATGGTTATAAGCCTCAATTTTACATCAGAACTACTGATGTGACAGGTGAATCACAATTACCAGAGGGAACAGAAATGGTAATGCCGGGCGACACCGTTAAGTTGACAGTTAAACTTATATCCTCAATTGCATTAGAAGAGCAACAAAGGTTTGCTATTCGTGAAGGAGGTAGAACGGTTGGAGCTGGAGTTGTGATAAAGGTTATTAAGTAATTTTAGTTAAAAATTTATGGCTACTACCAAAGAAAAGTCAAAAATTAGAATCAAGATAAAGTCTTATGACCATAAGGTTTTGGATAATTCTTGTAGGCAGATAGTTGATACTGCTTCAAGATTTGTTTCTAAAATTGTTGGACCAATTCCTTTACCAACAGAGATTAAGAAATATACTGTCAATAGAGCAACCTTTGTTCATAAGGATTCAAGAGACCAGTTTGAGCTTCGTGCTCATAAGAGGTTAATTGATATATTGGATCCTAATCAGAAAGTTGTTGATGCATTGATGAATCTAAATCTTCCTGCTGGTGTGGATATTGAGATTAAGATGTAGGATAGATATTAAGTATTAAATGACGTTATCTTAATTGATATTGCTGTGATTTTTTGGAGATATTGCTGTGATTCTTTGGATTGTTGTTTTCCATTATCAAAACCCCCCGCCTTCGGCGGGGGGTTTTGATTGTTTGTAAGCCCTTATATAGAAATCTCTCTTCATTGTTTCATTGTCACCCCTGCGAAGGCAGGAGTCTCATGTTTCTCTCATTTTTTAGATTCCCGCCTTCGCGGGAATGACAAAAAATGTGAAAAACATGTTTGCTAAAAATTAGACCTATTCTAAATGGCTTAAATAAGCCATTTTTTTGCTATTGACAAATCATTTATTTGTGATATAATGAGAGCAGAATTCACCACTGTGTGAGTCGTAAAATTAAAAAATAGGAGGTTTATCATGATAACAAATGAAATTAGTAGAGAGAGGACCAAGAATGAAAAAATAAGGAAAATTTTTACAAGACTTTGCCTTATTGTTTTTACCTTTTTTTCTGGCTTTTTGGCTTATGATATGCTTTTTTGTAATGGCAGTTTGCTGATAGTTAGATCGGCCACATTATTCAATTTAGTTGTTGATGGAAATAAGGTGGGGCTGTTCTTCGCATTGAATTCTCTTAGCCTTATACTCACAGGTATCGTGATGATTTTGTTATCAATCACGGTGCCCTCCTTTAAGAAGGTTTTTTGGGGTGGCAGTTTCTATGATCTAGAAAACTATGCTCCAAATATGATTTAAAATAAAAAACTCGTTAAGAATCCCGCGAGTATAAATTAAGGGGATTCTTTTTATTATTAAACACATTTATTGTCTTTTAATATATTTTGATATAGAATTAATATATAAAGAGAGAAATGATTTGAGAGGATTTAAAGCCCCGATAATTTAGTCGGGGATTTTTATAAATCAAAAATATGAAAAAAATTATTTTTTTAATATTAATTTCTTCATTTTTGCTAACACCCTCCGTTTTTGCCGAAGAAAATAATGTAGGGGAAACTTCTGCTCCCAATCAATCTTCCTCCATATCAAAAAATAAAAAGGCAGGATTAACCCCAGATAGCCCCATATATTTTTTGGACACAATTGGCGAAAGAATGGGGATGTTTTTTACTTTTTCCAAAAAGAAAAGGGCTGAAAAGGCCTTAAAATATGCCCAAGAAAAAATAGAGGAAATTAAAATAATGATTGCAAGAAAGAAACAAGAAGCCATCAATAAAGCCACCCAAAGATATGAGCAACTAATAGAATTAGCCCAAAATGAAAAAGACGAAGCAGAAAAACAAGGAGAGAACATTAAAGAAGTTTTTGACAAAATCGTAGAGGTTGTAGAGGAGAGTAAAAAAGTATTAGAGCAATTTCCCACAGAAGAAACCATAGAACAAGAAGAGAAAGAATCTGAGACACCAAAAGAAAAAGAAAAAGAAGAAGTTAAAAAAGTTGATATTTGCTCAGAGGCGGATATTTCTGTTTATGGCTTGTATTATAATCCCGAATCCGAAGAAATAAATTTGTATACCGAAAACAAAGGAGAAAAAGATTTAGATATTAATTTTTACCTTATTCATAATGGAAAAACTGAAATTAGTTTTTTCTCAGCTTTGGCTAATAAAATTACTCAACATAAAATTCCCATTAGGCATATTAAAACATTTAACTTTTTTCAAGAAATTTCAGAAATGTTTATTGCAGTTAAGGAGTGTCCTAATATAAAACATACAATTTCTGCGGGAGATATTAAATCCTCATATGAAGAAATGGAAAGATATTGTGTGGAGAAAATTGATAAATTAAAAGATTGTCCAATGGCAAATATAGAAATTGAAGATGTCTTTTTTGATGAAAGAGATAATCAATTAAAGGTATTCCTTAATAACAAAGGGAGTCATTGTCTTAATGTTGGCATTAGATTTATTCATAGTGCCATAGCAGATATGCAGTTTTTCTCTGTCAAAGAAAATAGAATCACCGAGCATTCTATAGATATGGGTCTATTTGGAATTATTTCCCCCGATGAGATATCTCAAGTGTCTATTATTAGTCAATCTTGCCCCCAAATAAAAGATTCTACTACAACTATAGATTATTATTGTGATGATGATAATCCTTGCACTATTGATAGTTATAATCCAACAACAAAATCTTGTAGCAATATAGCCAAAGATTGCGATGATAATGATTTATGTACCACTGAAAGATGCGACCCTATTTCTGGTTCTTGCATTTATAGCACTTTTGTTTGTGGCGATGATGATCTTTGCACTTTTGATATGTGCGACAAGGGAAAATGTGTAAATATTCTCAGAAATTGTGAAGATGGGGATCCAACAACAACTGATTATTGCGACCAATCAACTGGTCTTTGTGTTCATAATATTTCTGATACTGATGGAGATGGATTAAATGATGATGTTGATGAGTGCCCTACTCAATTTGGTCCATCTAATAATAATGGTTGTCCAATAATTGATGATGCGGATGGAGATGGGATTATTGATAGTATGGACCCATGTCCTAATGATTACGGACCAAGAATCAATGATGGCTGCCCTTATGGGGATTATGATGGAGATGGATTAACCGATGATGTTGATGAGTGTCCTACTCAATTTGGTCCATCCAATAATAACGGCTGCCCGATTTAGTTTTATCTGAGTGATTGTTTTTATTTCATTATCTTTTTTTGTTTTTTTGGAAATAAAAAAGGAGCCGGGAGAAATTTCTCCTCGGCTCACCATTGCCTATTTTTAAATTAAACAAGGTCTAAAATTTCTTGAAGATCTGTAAAACTGATGCAATTGTTAAGTCTATGCAGTTTAATTTCTCGGCAATAGAAGAATGCCTCATTTTCAAAATACTCAGAATGCTTTTTGAGCTCTTCCTCTATATCATCTTTTGATCTATCGCGGATAAAAAATGTTTCTTTATCTCTGATTGCCAGTAGTTTGCCCAATCTATCAAATTCAATTTCTGACAATAGCCCCATTAATCTTGAGTTTAATGCATGATTAATTTTTTCAGCAACTCCTTTATGGCTCATGCAGTGTAGGCAATTGGGACCATCATTGAGTGAAAAAATAATTGAGGTAATGGCAATTCTTGCAGGATGATCAATTTTCATTTTTCCTCCTCTATCTTTATTTAATTTTTAATTTAACAACCCCTCCATTTTGACACAAACAAAAAATTTGTCAAGTTTTGTGGTGGGTTTTGGTATTAGTTAAATCATATAAAATGACACTGAAAGGATTGATGAGGAATTGATGATATATTTATAGAAAATTTATAATTTATTTTTTGGGTATATTATAATAATTCATTATTTGCTTTCTTTGATTTTGAATTAAAAAAAATTCGCCACCACCACCTTTTTAGATTGGTGATGATGGCGAGATGATTGGTGGGATGATGGGTGGCAAATATTTTATTTAATAAGCCAATTTCCTTTTTTTTCTTTATTTCCTCTTTCTAAATGAAAAAATAGTTGTTGGATGATGAAAAATTTTTCATCAACGCCTATAAATAAATCTTTATTCTCACCCCTTGATTTAGTGAATCCTATTTTGATTTCTAATATCCGATATCCCACACTCTCAAGATCATCAATTAATTCGTTTATGCTATCTTGAATTTTATTGATGCTTGATGAAAATTTAATTCGGCAAATCCACCCATTTTCGTATTCTTCTTTTTTTTCAGATTTGACTTTCATAATACCTCCTATAATAAACAATGGCATATATTTAAAAAAAGTCAAGATTTCGGAAGGGCAAGTAATATTAACAACTCCAAAGGAAATCAAAATTTCGAATATCTAGAGAGTAAATAGAAACAAATTAAGGAATGGGGAGCGATGATCTATATATTCAAATGTTTGAGTTTTGCCGATTTTCAAATAGAGGCAAAACGAGTTTTTTCCAGCCAGAGGCGGATCCG